>CAYUAV010000006.1:0-22004 GCA_964442665.1 uncultured Bacteroidales bacterium | reverse complement strand
TTCGAGTTTTTACTGACTGCTTTAATAAACACTTCATTCATGCTGGGTAATACTTCGCGAAACGATACGATTTCGACATATGCCATGGCCTGGGTAAGAAGCGTGTTACCGGTTCTTTTTTCCGGCAACTGGATACGGATCATACTTTCTCCTCCCGGTAATGATTCGGAATGTGTGATCGAATAATTTCCGTTAAGTTTCCCGATGAGGTTCTCAGTATTTCCAAAAAAGTTCAGCTCAAAAAGATTAGTCTTATACCGTTGTTTTATATCCGAGACCATTCCTTCGAGAATGGTCTTCGATTTATCGATGAGCGTTATATGGTCGCATAATTCTTCAACCGAAGCCATATCGTGCGTTGAAAAAATAACGGTTGTTCCGTTTTCTTTCAATTCTATGACTTCTTTCTTCAGCATGGAGGCGTTTACCGGATCAAAACCGCTGAAGGGTTCATCGAAGATCAACAATTTCGGATTGTGCAGCACTGTAATTATAAATTGGACCTTTTGGGCCATTCCTTTTGAAAGTTCTTCAATTTTTTTATTCCACCAGTCGATCATATCGAACTTTCCGAACCAGTATTTTAGTTTCTTCAGCGCATCGTTTTTGGATAAACCTTTTAACTGGGCCAGATAGAGTGACTGTTCACCAACTCTCATTTTTTTGTATAGTCCTCTTTCTTCGGGGAGGTAACCGACCTGTAAAAGATCTTCGTGCATTAATCTTCTTCCGTCCAGTAAAAGCTCTCCTTTATCGGGGGCCATAATGCGGTTGATTATTCTGATCAGTGTGGTTTTTCCGGCTCCGTTAGGCCCTAAAAGACCGTAAATACTGCCTTTAGGGACATGAATCGAAACATCGTCGAGTGCCTGGTGACCTGCAAAACTTTTATAGATGTTCCGTGCTTCAAATAGTGGCATCTGTTGATATTTATATGTAATCGGTTTGAATTATTCGAAATAGTTACGTATCCTTTCAAAGAGACCTTTTTCCATTTTGGAAGGATCGGGTATGAAATTATGTGATTCTCCGAATTTCTCAAGTAGTTTTTGCTCTTCCTTTGTTAAATTTTTTGGGATCCAGACATTGATACTCACCAGCAGGTCGCCTCTTCCGTAACCATTGACCTCAGGTAATCCTTTTCCCCGCAAACGAAGTATTTTCCCGGGTTGTGTTCCCGGTTCCACACGTATCTTAGCCTTTCCATCCACCGTTGGAATTTCTGTGGTTGTGCCCAATGCAGCCTGGGGAATACTTAAATGCAGATAATACAATAAATCGTTTCCGTCGCGCACAAGTTCAGGATGCGGTTTTTCTTCAATTACTACCAGAAGATCACCGTTTATACCGCCGCGCCGGGCAGCATTTCCTTTACCTGATACACTAAGCTGCATTCCTTCTGCCACTCCGGCCGGAATATTGATTTTTATTACTTCATGGTCCCTAACGATTCCTTCGCCATGACAGGTTGTACAACGATCCTTGATAATTTTTCCTTCACCATCACAGTGGGGGCAGGTTGATGTTGTCTGCATCTGCCCTAATAGTGTATTCGTGATGCGGGTAACATGTCCGGTTCCGTGACAGGTACTGCATGTTGTATAACCATCGCTGCTCCGGGCGCCGGTACCTCCGCATGTCTGACAGGTCGCATATTTATTTACCTTGATTTTCTTTTCGACGCCGTTGGCTATTTCATCAAGACTGAGACTGACTTTCAGACGAAGGTTGCTCCCTTTATTAACTCTGCGGGAAGTACGGCTTCCTCTATTGCCAAAACCAAAACCACCAAAACCGCCAAAATCGCCAAAGATATCTCCGAATTGATTAAAAATATCCTCCATGGTCATTCCGCCGCCGGAAAAACCTCCACCCGAACTACCCATACCCGCATGTCCAAACTGATCGTATCTTTTTCGTTTGTCAGTATTACTCAAAACTTCATAGGCTTCGGCTGCTTCTTTAAACTTTTCTTCAGCCTCCTTGTTATTAGGATTTTTATCAGGATGGTATTTCAATGCCTGTTTTCGATAGGCCTTTTTAATCTCCTCAAGCGATGCATTTTTTGAAACACCAAGTATATCGTAATAATCTCTTTTTGCCATGTATCCAACCTAAATTATAATAAATTAATCGCCCACCACAACTTTGGCGTAGCGTATTACCTCATCGTTCAGCATGTAACCTTTTTCAATCACATCGATCACTTTCCCTTTATCCTCTTCGGCAGGAGCAGGTATTTTAGTCATGGCTTCGTGGTAATCGATATTGAAAGGTTGTCCCATGGCTTCAATTTCTTTGATTCCTTTTTGTTTAAGAAACTCTGAAAACTTTGTGTAAATGAGATGAATTCCCTGTTTTAAAGCCTCAAGATCGTTTGATTTATCAATATGATCAATTCCTCTTTCAAAATCGTCCACAACCCGAAGGATATCATTAAGCAAATTTGCATTTGCCATCAGAATCAGATCTGCCTTTTCCTTCAGGGTTCGTTTTCTGTAATTGTCAAATTCAGCGGATAAACGTATATATTTCTCCTGCCAGTCTCTGGCCGCCTGCTCCGATTCAGCAATTTTTTTCTTTAATTCCTTCTCTTTGCTGTGTGCCGATTTACTATCAGCATGCTTCGTATCCTTCGTTTCCTTCTCTGACTTAATGTCCTGCTTTTCTTCCTTTTTAGCACCTTCCTTATTTACAGTATTTTCTTTCATCTGATCCTTTTCATCATGTTTCAATCTTTCATTATTCGAATTTGCAGGAGTATTAACTGTTTTCTTACTCATATTTCTAAACAGGTTTAAATCTGGTTAACATATTGGTGTTTCACTTCTCAAAATTTTTGCCAAGAACTATTAGCAGTCATTTTGACAGTAGACAAATATTTACATGGTATGCAATTGCTTATTTGATCAAAAGAGATTCGAGGTAAGTTCGTAAAGCTTCGCCATGTAAATCTTTTGCAAGTATAACACCTTTACCATCAATAAGGACATTAGAGGGAATTGCACTGATGTTAAAAATGTAAGTTGCTCCTGCTTCCCATCCTTTTAGATCGCTGACATGATTTTCCCAAATTAATTGATCTTTTTTGATGGCGTCGGCCCACTCTTCTTTAGTCCGGTCGCACGAGATACTATAAACTGTAAATCCGTTACCGTTTTTGAATTTTTTATCCCTGAAATCCTTATAAATTGAAACAAGATTTGGATTTTCGCGCCGGCACGGCGGGCACCACGATGCCCAGAAATCGATCAGTACAATTTCACCCCTGAGCGAGTAAAGCGATAGCATTTTCCCCTCAGGGTCAGGATAGGAAACATCGGGAGCTATTTCACCAATGTTGATGCCTTCTTTAGCCGGTTCAGGGATATTTGTTTCAACTTTTTTTTCAGGAACATGGCATTGATAAAAAACCAGGAAAGAGAAAATGGCAATAGTTTTTAACATGAGATGATAGCCTAAAGAGTTAAACACGCTGTATATTGGCCCCTACGGCATTAAGACGTTTATCAATATTCTGATACCCACGATCGATCTGGTCAATATTGTGAATAGTACTTGTTCCGTCTGCCGATAGGGCAGCAATAAGTAATGCAACACCGGCTCGTATATCAGGTGATGTCATTGTTGTAGCACGCAGTTTAATGGTATTGTCCAGCCCAATGACTGTAGCTCTGTGGGGATCGCACAGGATAATTTGTGCTCCCATGTCAATGAGCTTATCGACAAAGAAAAGTCGGCTCTCAAACATTTTCTGATGTATAAGAATACTACCCTGAGCCTGTGTGGCAACGACAAGAATCACACTCAGCAGATCAGGCGTCAGACCCGGCCATGGAGCATCGTCGATGGTCATTATCGAACCATCGATAAAAGTTTCAATTTTATAGTGTTCCTGAGCAGGAATATAAATATCATCGTTTTTTCGGATCAACTGGATACCAAGGCGTTCGAAAGAATGCGGTATAATACCCAGGTTATCGTACGAGACACTTTTTATGGTGATTTCCGAACCGGTTAAGGCAGCGAGACCAATAAAGCTTCCAACTTCAATCATATCAGGCAACAGGGTATGGGTACAACCTCCCAGGCTCGTAGCGCCTTTAATGGTGATTAAATTAGAACCTATTCCGGATATGTTGGCACCCATACAAACCAGCATTTTGCAAAGTTGCTGAATGTATGGTTCGCAGGCGGCATTGTAAATTGTGGTGGTTCCTTTTGCCATTACTGCTGCCATAATAAGATTTGCGGTACCGGTTACCGAAGCTTCATCGAGCAGCATATAGGTTCCTTTTAATTGTTTGGCAATAACCGTATAAAAATCGTCATGATGGTTGTAAATAAACTCGGCACCCAGTTCTATAAATCCATTGAAATGCGTATCGAGTCGACGGCGCCCGATTTTATCGCCCCCGGGTTTGGGTATATATCCTTTACCCAAACGGGCAAGTAACGGACCAATAATCATAACCGATCCACGCAGACTCGCAATTTTATTTTTGTATTCTTCGCTCAGCAGGTATTCCAGATTAATGGTTTCGGCTTTAAAACTGTATGAGCCAAAGTCTAGTTCTTTAACTTTTACACCAAGATTCGTAAGTAGGGTAATTAAATTCTTTACATCGAGAATATCGGGTATATTATGAATTATCACCTCTTCAGACGTAAGCAGCGTGGCACTGAGAACCTGAAGCGCTTCATTTTTAGCGCCCTGAGGAATCAGATCACCTCGGAGCCGGCGACCTCCTTCTATTCGAAAAGAACTCATACAGATGATGGATTATTTCTTCCGCATGGGTCTGCGGGGCTTTTTCTTGCTAAGTATTTCGCGCGTTTCGTTCAGTTTAACATGGTCTGTATTAATACGTCCCCGCGAAAGTCTTTGAAAATCTTTCAGGATCTGCTCATCACTGACAGTGTCGCGATTCCATGTCAGGTATGATTTTTTCATATGATTGGCTATGGTATTTACGAGCTTTTCTTTTTCAGGGCCTTCAGGAAGTTCACAGGCAGCATTGACCATCATCTCTATTGATTTCCCATAATGTTTATAAGCAATATCGTGCGTACCATATTCAACCAATCGGGGCTTTTGCTGGAAAGTCTCGGCTCTGGGAATTTCGTAAGGAAAGTCGATATCGAGTTCAAAATCGGCGATGATGGCCAGGTGATCCCATAGTTTATGTTTGAAGTCGTTAATATCCCGAAGATGCGGATTAAGGTTTCCCATGATCGCAATAATAGCATGTGCTAATCTGTTTCGTTCGGTCCGGTCCTCTATGGTTTTAATGTAATCGACCATTTTCTGGATGTTTCTTCCATATTCGGGAAGAACCAGCTGTTTTCTGCTGGTGTTATAATCAAAGCTCATTCTTATAATATTTCGTATTTACTATTCTATCCTGTTCAGTTGTAAAATTCAATCTCTGGCGGAATGGTTATCTCCATCTCATTAAATTATGCGGTACTGCTCCCGATACTACAAAACTGATTTTTCCTGAAGTAGGAGGAGTATTTAATTATCTTGTTCAGTAACCCCGCAAATGGAATGATTTACAAAGCTAAATGAAAAATTCATACTACCAAAGCTATTTTCCGATTTGGATTACAATTCTTTACGATCAACCGCAGGCAGTTTTTCCAACGATCAGAAATTGTCGACGATCCTGAGCTTGGCAAATTTTAACAGCAGTTGTTTTTCCTGCTTCATCTGCTGGAAAAAGACGATAGCTTTCCGGTTAGGCATCTCACCCTCGACCTGTATCACTTTCCCTTTTCCAAATCGTGAATGTTCCACCAGCATTCCGGATTGTATTTTCAACGGATCGGAAGGTTTAAATAAAAGATCGGATGGAGCTTGATGGAGTTTGCCGCTTTCAGCGGTTTTGTTTAATTGGGTAAATTTTTTCCCGCCCCTGGTAAAAAAATTTGCCGGTTCACGTTTTAGGGAAGGCCGATAAGACAAATCATCCTCCCGGTCGAAGATAAATGCATCTTTGCGCGGATCATCCGGCCAATCGATATATGCTTCGTTGATGTCTTTTATAAAACGGCTTGGCGAACAATCGTTAAGCTCACCCCACCGGTAACGTGTCTGGCTGTATGTGATGAAAACTTTTTTCTTGGCCCGCGTCATGGCAACGTAAAATAGCCTGCGTTCTTCCTCCAGGTTGTGCTGATTATCCAGCGACATGGGTGACGGGAATAATTCTTCTTCGGCACCTGCAATGTACACTACGCCAAACTCAAGACCCTTTGCGGAATGCATTGTCATAATGCTGACTTTATCGCGTTTTTCTTCTTTTTCGTTATCGGCATCGGTTAATAACGCTACGTTTTCCAGATACCGGCTTAGCGAAGGAGGTTCACCTTCTTCCCTTGCACTTTCGACAAAATCGTGAATAGCATTCAACAGTTCCTCAAGATTTTCATATTTACTCAGCTCTTCGGGAGTATTCCCCATATGAAGCTCTTTCAAAATACCGCTGGCACGTATAATATGCCGGGCCGTTTCGTATGCATCTTCTTTTTCCGCTTTCGCCTGGCAGCCGGATATAAAATCGACAAAAGCCATAAGCTTTTGTTTTGTACCCTGGTTAAGATGAAATGATGGATCTGAAAGATTTTGTAATACCTCCCACAGACTTATATTTTTTTCAACCGAAGCCTCTTCAAGTTTTCCCAGAGTGGTTTTGCCGATGCCTCTTACCGGATAATTGATAATACGCTTCAGCGCCTCATCGTCGTGGGGATTTACAAGGAGCCTCAGGTAAGCGATACTGTCCTTTATCTCTTTTCGCTGATAAAATGAAATGCTGCCATAAACTCTGTAGGGTATATTCCTTTTCCGAAGCGACTCTTCAAAAATTCTCGATTGCGCGTTGGTGCGATAAAGTATTGCAAAATCGTTGTACTGCATCTGGTGGGTAAGTCTGTGATCGAGAATTGAATTCGATACGATAAATCCCTCTTCGACATCCGTCAGGGCTTTTATTACCTGAATTCTTTCACCTTCTTCATTTTCGGAATAAATGGTTTTTCTGATCTGATCGCGATTCCTTTCAATAATGCTGTTCCCTGCGTTTACAATAGTTTGTGTCGACCGGTAGTTCCGTTCGAGTTTGAATAAACGATATTCGGGATAATCGTTTTTAAAGTTAAGGATGTTTTCAATTTTTGCACCGCGGAATGAATAGATACTCTGGGCATCGTCGCCCACAACACACACATTTTTGTGCCGCTCTCCCAGTTTATTAACTATCAGGTACTGAGCATAGTTCGTATCCTGGTATTCATCGACGAGAATGTATCTGAATTTTTCCTGGTAGGTACGCAGTACATCGGTAAAATCGCGGAAGAGAATGTTGGTGTTCAGCAGCAGATCGTCGAAATCCATAGCGCCGGCTTTTTTGCAACGAGCGGCATACATTTTAAAAATATCGCCCAGCATGGGCCGGCGGGTGATCCTGTCGCGCTCCCTGAATTGATTATTGTTATAATAGTTTTGTGGCGTTATCAGGTTGTTCTTTGCCGATGATATACGACCCAGCACTTCACCCGGTTTGTATATTTTTTCGTCGAGTTGCAATTCACGGATAATAGTTTTTAGCAGACTCTTGGAGTCGTCAGTATCGTAAATTGAAAATGCTGACGGATATCCCAGTTTATCAGCTTCTTTTCGTAAGATGCGGGCAAACATGGAATGAAAGGTGCCCATCCACAGGTATCGTGCAGCCTCGTTTCCGAGAAGCCGGGCTATTCGTTCCTTCATTTCGCGGGCCGCTTTATTGGTGAATGTTAATGCCAGAACAGACGAAGGAGATATGCCCTTTTCAAGGAGGTAAGCAATCCGGAATGTAAGCACTCGGGTCTTTCCCGATCCTGCACCAGCGATAACCAGCGAGGGGCCTTCGGTATGCCGAACAGCTTCAATCTGGGCCTCGTTTAATCCATCGAACAGTTTGCTCACAAATAGAAATTTTATGGAAGCGTAAAGATAAAATATACTGACAGGAGCATACGGATCGCAGGGTATTTTTTTTCACGAATAATCAACAAGGAAGGTGGCAGTCGATGCGGGCGTGTGGATAGTAAAGATACTTTTCCGAAAATAGTCTGATAAATAGCTTTCCTCTATGAGCGGTAAACGGGAATTCGCATTTCTATTAGACGTCCACTAAAAACTTATTGAGTAAGGCTGAATTCGTTCAGCCGGAAAATATCCATACAGGGGATATTCCGGCTGCTTACCTGCATGAAACTTGTTTCACTGCAGCGTTTAAGAAAGGGAGTCAAATACTGATTCTTATTTAATATCCTTAACACAACGTACAGAGTACCCTATGTTCTTAGTGGTGTTAAATCTGTTTACACCAATAGTATTATAGTTTATATACCGGTACCATCCGGTTCCGCTATTGCGCTGTGTAGCGGTCCACCAGAAGCCGCCGGTGCCCATGAAGTTATATGTTCCGTCTTTTTCACGACTGCCGCCCGGCAGGGCTGTAAAGCCCGTTTCGTTGGTTGCCCCGGTATTCGGGCTCATCCAGTGCAGGGTTCCGGTTTCTTTCAGTTTTCCGCCGGCAATGAATATACCACCAAGGTAATCGGTTAATGTTGTCCATTCTGCATCGGAGGGTACATGCCAGCCTGTGGGGCACAAGTCGCCGGTATTTACCGTGTACCAATTGTACAATGGACCATATACATCGGTTTCATAGGTAGTGATATACCGGCAATATCCGGGGGTTGTCAGAGTTGACCATTCGGAGTCATCCGTAACTAAAGGAATATCAGTGCTATCATTATATTTGGTTACTTTCAGGTTTTCTGCCATCCATACCTGTGTGCCAATAGTTACTGTGCGATAAACATTACCATCAATATCCTGCACTCTTAATCCTATGTCTATTTGTAATTCTAACATTTTTTGTGCTACCAGTGAATCGACATAGGCTTTTGTAGCGGCATCCTGGTCATCTGTCGGGTTTCTAACCTTTTTTATTTGTCCTTTGGCAGCATTATTTAATGCAATGACATCGGCAAGGTTTTGGCTTTCAGTGGTAATGAAACCGCTTACATCGGGTATTTCTGAACGCACCACAGCAATAGAATCGTTCAATGCAGTCTGGGTTGCCAATGCATTTACATCAGGTATCTCTGATCGTATTAAAGCGACAGAATCACCCAGGGCAGAATTGGTTGCTAATCCGCTTAAGTCCTGGTCGCCTGAGTTTACGCCCGATAAATTACCCAAATTAGTAATATCAGTGGCAGTAATATTAGTGGCCTGGCTCGCTGAATAAACAGGGTCGGTTTCGGTTATTACACCTGTAAACGATTCAGCTGTTTTTGCATGCAATGCATAAGGCACGCTTAATAGTTGGCTTGTGCCGGTAATGCTATAGGCACTTTCGCCTGCCGGGTCGATTTCGGTTTTAATGAAATACGGTCCGTCAGCCCAGTCAATACTGCTGAAATCGCCGCTTTCAACTGTGCCATTTCCAATTTCCAGACTAATGAGTCCATTTGCATTAGTACCGGGAGTTTGCGTTTCAACATAAACAGGTGCACCACTGGCTGAACCCTGTAGTATGCTTATCTGTATACCTACGGTTTGGTTGGTTACCAGCTGGTTGCTGCTGTTGCGGACTACTGCCTGATAGCTCATTTTTTCAGGACTTTGGGCCCATATCAGGGTTGTCAATAATAATGCTGCTAAAAGTAGATATACTTTTTTCATTGCTTCATTATTTTTTAATGATCTTAAATGTTTTAATTCCTTTGTTTCCTGCGGTAATTTTCAGAAAATAAGTTCCCGGTAAAAAATTTCCCATTGAAATGCTTGTTTCATTGCCTGCCAGTTCTTCACTTTCCAATAAGTTTCCGCTTATGTCGAAGAGTTGAAAAGATAAAACGGAATAACCTGTCAGACCATTTATCAGCTCATAGTTATTTACTTTCAACGTAAGATAATCAGTTGTCGGATTCGGGTATGCCGATACTATAAGGTCAATTCTTCCGGCTTCGTCAATTCCGTTTATCAGAGAAACTTCATACGGTTGTTGTACTCCCTGGGCTACCGAACCTGTGGTTACAGTGTGGCTGGTGTACACTACCTGTCCGACGGAATAACTTACCGATCCTCCATTGCCTGTAGCCATACCACCTGCACAGGGTATAACTTCCTGTGCCTGCAGTCCTGTCAGCGCAAAGCATACCAAGAGTAAGGTATTAAATATGAATCGGTTGTTTCGCATAGGTCTTATTTTATTCTTATACTTGTTTTTATAGTGTAAGTGGATGTTTTATTTATGAATAGTAAGTAAATCTTGACTAGGATAGCAAAACAGGTGATGAAGTAATTGCAACCCAAAACAGGTATTTTTACAGGTTCGGTTCTTCAAAAAATGTAGTTAACAAGCGCTGGTTAATTCTATTTAAAATACCGATATTCTTAGGATTGAAAGAAAAAATAACCACAGAGCAGTCTGCGCTGTCTTTCTGGAATGATAAGCGATAAGACGGGCAAAAATAAACAATGCCTCTGATCCGCTCAGGTGTTTCGTTTAATTACTACCGGCTAACTTTCAGAATACTAAACATAACTGGCTTTTACCGGAAAAAATAATAGATACCGGGAATCGGTGATAGTTTGGATTTGCAACTGTAAACGTTTCAGGATAGAACAGCTTCTGTCTTTGAGCTCATTAGTTTATTTTATATTATTGCACTCTCGTAAAAGAATACTAAAAATAGTATTTTCGAGTTATTTTACAGAAAACCCATTGTAATGTTCAAACGAATACTGCTGCTTCCGTTCATACTTTTATTACTTATTCCCGGTTCTCTTTATTCGCAGTTAAAAAGGGGTTCGGCGGATTATGCCGATCTTACCGAATATGAAATAGCCGGCTCACCCGATTCTGTTTTTATTTTCTTCGGGGAAAATTCTGATAAATACATTCTGGCTACCTCCCCGAATGGTGATTCTGCAACCTTCGACTGGTCTTATTACGACGAGGGGAGTGGAAGTTTTCAGCCGTTGACCAGTGTCACCGATACGATAAGCCAGATCACCATTACCGAAAACAGGTGTTACCGTGTACAGATCAACGGGAACGGAAATAATTATGAAGGCCGCTGCTGGGCACTGATAAACGATTTTGCCGTTGAAATATATAATGGCGAAATCATCGATTGGGAAGGAGAGCAAATAAAAGCCATACCTGAATCGCATCAGTGGTGCCACCTGATTCGCGATATCAGGGCCCGTATCGATAGTGCCGATCTGGGTTATATCAATCCTGACAATGGCGATCCTTATAAATTGGAATTAGTTTACCCGGGCGTCAGAAGCAACTGGACAACCCGCCCTGTGCCCGGGGAACCGGGCATTAATTACTTTTTCCAAAATGACGAATATTTCCTTGAAATCGATATTGAAGATCCCTACTGGGAAGACAGCTGGTATATATTACGGGTGACCGATAATTACGGGATGTCGCGCAGCGATTCTATATTTAACGAAACCATTGAACCCCATGCCGATTATACATATAGTTATATCCGGCTGGATGACAGCACCTATTACCCGGACCGGATTGAAAGGTATTACACGGATTTTTACGGATCAGCCTATGAACATATTTCAGCGCCTGCGCTTTTTATGTTTGAGAATTTATCAGTGAATGGAGATACTATCACCTGGGAATTCGGGGATAGCCTGATAGAACATTCGAGAGCCGACTCGGTATTACATACCTATCGCCTGCCGGGTTCATATTATCCGAAATTAATTGCCTATAATGTGGTAGAACACCTCTATGATGTATGTGCGGATACTTTTCCCAAAAGCAACGAAGAAATTACGGGAATCGACTATCCGGTTGTGGTTGAGGAATCGGAAATGACACCAAAGGCAAGCCTGCCCAATGTATTTTCCTGCCCCGATGGCGAGAATAATTATTTTCGGTTCATAGGGGATGTGAGTATTACTTTTTTTGAGATTGCCATTTATAATCGTTACGGAAAGAGGGTATATCATTTCAAAGGCGATATACGCGACTGGGACGGCTGGGACGGTATGGATAATAACTCTAAAAATTATGTTCATACGGGAGTTTATTACTATGTAGTAAAGGAAATAAAAACTTTGCCTGATTTTGAAACCGGAAGAAAACCGAATCTTAGTAATCCCCCGGGAGGAAATGAAACGGGAGGTGGTACCTCCAATACCGGAGATCAGACCGCTAATTCCACCGGAGCAGATAGTAATACCCTGTATAAAGGTTTTGTTCACGTATACAATACCCAACGATAGGCTGGCGAGCTCAGAAACCTTTACTCGTTATAATGTCTCATCGGACCTGTTTACCATCAGGCTGCATCAGACTTTAAATAAATTACTCAATAACTATTCTTCCTCCTGCTCTGCTTCGTAAGCTTTCAACAGTTCTTCCTGGATTTCGCCCGATACTGCAGTGTACTCGCTGAATTTCATACTATACATGGCACGGCCCCCGGTAAGCGAACTCAGCGAGGTTGAGTATTTATTCATTTCAGCCAAAGGTACCTTTGCCGATATTTTTTCGAATCCGCCTTCACTCGACATACCCTGTACAATGGCACGTCGTCCCTGCAGGTCGCTCATTACATCTCCCATACGGTCGGAGGGAACAAGAACTTCGACATCATATATGGGCTCAAGGATTTTCGGAGCCGCTTTTTTGAAAGCCATGGCAAAAGCGTTACGCCCCGCAAGACGGAATGAAATTTCATTGGAATCGACCGGGTGCATTTTGCCATCATAGACATACACACAAATATCACGTGCATAGGAACCTGTTAAAGGCCCCACCTCCATTTTTTCCATTATACCTTTCAGGATGGCAGGCATGAAGCGTGCATCGATCGAACCTCCTACAATGCAGTTATAATACATCAGTATTCCGCCCCAGCTTAGTTTCACTTCCTCGGTACCGCGCACTGACATTTTAAGATCCTTACCTTCGATCTTGAACATATCCTTTGGTTTGGCACCTTCAGTATAGGGTTCGATCATCATATGCACTTCACCGAATTGTCCGGCGCCACCCGATTGTTTCTTATGCCGGTAATCGGCCTGTGCGGCTTTCGTTATGGTTTCGCGATAGGGAATTTTAGGTGTCACAAAAGTAGTTTCTATCTTGAACTGGTTATCGAGATGCCACTTCAGGATATTCAAATGATATTCGCCCTGTCCGGAAAGAATGATCTGGCGAAGCTCTTTCGAATATTCGATCAGTATGGTTGGGTCTTCCTGATGCATGCGGTTTAATGCTTCACCCAGTTTTTCTTCATCACCTTCTGTTACGGGTTTTATGGCAATCCTGTATTTCGGTTCGGGAACGTCGATTTTAGGGAAAACGGTGTCGTTATCACTAAGGGTATGATTATATTTTGTAGCCTTCAGTTTTACCGTAACTCCGAGGTCGCCTGCAACAAGTGAAGCAATCTTGGTGCGATTTTTACCGGCGCTGACCATGATTTGCGAGAGACGTTCCTTATTTTTTGTCGTTGTGTTGGTCAAATCCATTCCTTCTTTAACCGTCCCCGACATTACTTTGAAAAAGATCACTTCACCGATATGTTGTTCGACACTGGTTTTAAAAACAAAAAGATTTGTCGGCCCCGAGACATTACACGGAACATCTTTTCCCTTGGTATCTTTGGGTGCAGGCAATTCGCCCGGACCCGGTACAACATTGGTAATGAATTCCATGAGACGGCTTATGCCCATATCCTTTTTTGCAGAAATACAGAATACCGGGAACATACCTCTGGTTTGCAGGCCTATAGCAATTCCAGAACGCATTTCATCTTCAGTCAGCCCATCATGCTCGAAAAATAGTTCCATTAGTTTCTCGTCATTTTCAGCGGCTTTTTCAATAAGTTCGTTCTGATATTTAGCAGCCCGTTCTGCTTCATTTTCAGGAATATCAACAGCTTCTATCTTGCCATTCTCTCCCAGATTGTACATCTTCATGGTAAGGACATCGATAATAGCATTGAAGCCCACACCGGTATGTATGGGATATTGTATTATGGTAACAGCATGTCCGAAACGATCCCTGGCTGATTCAATGGTTTTTTCATAATTTGCTTTTTCATTATCGAGCTGGTTTACCGCAATCAACATAGGTTTTCCTGCTTTAGCAAGGTACCGGTTATGAATTTCGGCACCGACTTCCACACCGTTTTGTGCATTCAACAGCATAACTGCAGCGTCGGCAACTGATAACGAAGTTGCAAGGCCGCCAATGAAATCGTCAAGTCCGGGAACATCCAGGATATTGATTTTATTGTGATTGTATTCAGTTGATAGTAAGGAAGAAAATACGGAGTTTTCATTCTCATGTTCAATTTCGCGATAATCAGAAGCTGTATTTTTATTATCAATGTCACCGCGACGGTCGATGGTTTTTCCTTCGAAAAGCATCGCTTCGGCCAGTGTGGTTTTGCCGGAACCCGAGTTACCTGTTAATACGATATTTTTAATCTGATCGGTGGTGTATGATTTCATCTTCCAGTTTAGTTTTTAAAAATTCGAGATATTGTGTTTCTGCTAAGTGGATTTTTCCAGGCAGGTTGCAAAAGTAAAATAATTTTTTTATCTCATCGAATTAAGGCAGTGATTTTTACCTTCTTATTTTGTTTTACAGGAGTTTACTTAAAAAAGTAAGTTAGAATCTCCAATCCGGCAATTGATGAGCAATTCATGTGTTATAAAAATGATCGGCAATTATCCTTATATTTCTCGCGGATTTTCGCCGACAAAGCTTTAAGATGCAAGACTTAATCAGCACGAATCAGTGAATTGATCGGCGTTAATCTGCGTGCAAAAATATATTGGCAGGTTACAATCCAACGTTTTTAACCACCTGTGGCCGCCATAGACCGGTTAAATGTAAAATTATTCGATTCGCCGGCAAAACTTAAAAGTGAATTTCCTCCATGCTGCAGATGCTTACGCTGCAGGGCAGCTTCGATTATGTCTTTTAACCGTCCTTTATCGGGAATAGCTGAACGCAGATCATATTCTTCCGAACCAAACAGGCAGTTTTTTATTTTTCCGTCGGCAGTGACCCGCATACGGTTGCATGTTCGACAAAAAGAATGACTGATCGTTGCTATTATGCCGAAACTGCCCGGAGCATTTTTAACACGATACATATCGGCTGTTGCTGACTCTTTCTTTTCAAGCGCTACAATATCAAATCTATTACGTACTATATCAAGCATTTCATAATACGAAAAACTTTTCATCCTTTCCCATTTGTTATTGCTGAAAGGCATAAACTCAATAAATCGGATTTCAACAGGATATTTTTGTGTTAGTCGAATAAAATCAGGTATTTCATCATGATTGCTGCCTCTTACAACCACCATATTGATCTTAACAGAAATATGATTCCGGATGGCGAGATGAATATTTTTCAGTACCTGTTCGAAGATATTCCGCTGACTTATTGATAAGAACCTTTCACTTCGCAATGTATCAAGACTTATATTGACCGATTGAAATGTATCGGCAATCAAATCGATATGCTTATGAAGCAATGTGCCGTTAGTAGTCAGATACATGGGAATATTATAGCGGGCAATACGCCTGGCTATTTCAGAAAAATCCTGTCGGGCAAGCGCTTCACCTCCGGTAATTCGTATTTTATGTATACCCAGTGACACAAAGACAGAACATAAAAAATCAATCTCGTCAATAGTAAGAAGATTTTTATGGGAAAGGAAAACAGGATTTGAGGGCATGCAGTAATTGCACCGCAGGTTGCATCTGTCGGTAATGGACAAACGCAGGTAATCATGCATTCGCCCGTAGCGATCAGATAATATTTTTATTCCTGATATTTCCGGTTTTCCTTCCATGTGTATGATCCGTCATTCATAACTTCCCTGCCAAAAATAGGACAGCGGTTTTTAAATTCATCAACAACATATTCGAGGGCACGAAAGCATTCCTTTCGATGCGTACCCTGGACCGTTACAAGAAAACAGGCATCGTTTGAAGATACTTTCCCAAGGCTATGCCATACCTTAATACTATGAACACCATATTTTTCTTTGCACTCTGTAATAATTTCCCGGGCAGTTATTTCTGCCAGTTCTTCTTGAGCCGTGAATTCGATATATTCAACCCTAGCATTACCCTTCTGTTCAGGCCGTATCCTTCCGATAAATAAAGTTTGTGCTCCCGTATTTTTTTGTTCGGTAAGTATTGCATTTTCAATTAAATGCTCTTGTAATTTTCCATGGATAAACATGTTGCTGCAACAATTATCCTCCCGAGAACGGGGGCATACATTCAATTTCCATTCCTTCCGTAAGGGTCTGACCTGTTTCCCATCTTCTGCTGCCGGTAAAATAAATGACAGGAACATTACTGAATGAAGGATAACGGGAGTTTAACAGATTTTCAAGTGTTCCGACTGTACTGTCTGAATCAATCTGGATTTCTTCCTCCGTACAACCTGCTATGTCAGTCAGCATGCCGTAGTATCGAATTTTCAAATTTATCATGGTATTAAAAAGAGCACTTTTCAACTTCCCGTTCAAGCAATGCCCGGCATTTTCTATCAATCCGGCGAAATTCGGAAATAATCTGTTTCCCTTTCCCGGTAAGCATAGTTCCTCCGCCACCTGCTCCGCCTGTGCTGGGGATAACCAGGGGATCGTCGGAAAGACTATTAATTGCCGATACAATTTGCCATGCTCGTTTGTATGACATACCCATAGCTTTTGCTGCCTTATTGATCGAACCTTTCCGATCGATATTTTCCAACAGCAGAATACGTCCGTGTCCCAGAAAAGGCTCACCATTCTTGGCAATCCAGAAACGGTTATCTATTTCGATTGCATCCATGCGTTATTTCCTTTTGGAAATAACGAAAATAATCAAAATAATATAGTTCCGGAATGTTTTAAGAAAAATTCAGATTGTTTGGCAGGTGTAATATTATATTTTTTAAGAATCGCGTATTTTTGAACTATATACCAAAACACATGGAAATACAATTCATACCGTTGACCGAAAAGGATTTTCCTGTTGTAAAAGATATCTATGACTTTTATGTGCTTCATACGACCGCCACTTTTCATACCCTTCCTGCTGCCATTGCGTTGCTTAAAGAAACTATCCCGGTAAATCATCCAAAATACAAATCGTATATAATTACAGCTGATAATCAAATCTGCGGATATGCTTTCCTGGCCCCTTATAAAGACAGACCTGCATATGACAGGACCGCGGAAGTTACAGTTTACCTGAATCAGGAATATACAGGAAAGGGAATTGGTTCGGCAGCTTTAGAGCATTTGGAAGATGATGCCCGGAATTCCGGAGAAATAAAAGTGCTGATAGGGATTATATCAGCGGAAAATACTAACAGTGTTAAACTGTTTGAAAAGGCCGGTTACGAAAAATGCGCACATTTCCGGGAAGTAGGAGAGAAGTTCGGGAAAATACTGGATGTGGTAGGGTATCAGAAGATACTAGAATGAGAAGCGTGCAAGTTTTTTCGCAGCTTTCTGTTAAATAATATCTGGTGACTTATGTTTCGATAATTTCCATACCGTTTTTAGTAATGCCCGATTTTACGCCGGTAAGCGAACGGCTGACATCAGCGGCATCGTTCTCTTTTATAAATTCCACCATCAGATCGGCTCCCAATAATATTTTAATATTAATACCTAACCTGAATAACTCACTATATACTTGTTTTTTTAAATCATACTTATGGAGATTGTTTTTCCGCATTCGTTTTTTGTATATAAGCCAGTTTGTCAAGAGGATAAAAGGATATAAGAAAGGGAGCAGGATTAATGAAGTTTTTCGGGACCGGGTAAAGTGGAACTTTTTTAAACGAAATCCTGATAGCCGGGCCAGCACCCTGAGTTTTTGTATGCCGATAAGAAAAATATGGCCAAAATAAATTTCACCGGTAATTTCCTGTTTCGACACCCATATACTGTCGAGTTCGTTTGGGGGCATTATTGAACCGAAACGTTCGCTTTCGGTTAACAGGTAACTTAGTTTCGATTGCAGGTTTGAGTAATTGGGAGTTGTTATCAGCAATAAACCACCGGGTTTCAGGATACGGTTAAATTCCTTAAGCGATTCGAACTGGTCGCTGAAATGTTCGATCCCTTCCTGGCAAACAAGGACATCGGCCATATGATTCTTCAGGGGTAATCCTTCTTTTATATTGGCCCGCTGGCATGATATACCATCCACCTCGAAATATTCGGGGAAAAGATCAAGTGCAACGGGTTTCGCTCCGATTTCCTTTACAATTCGGGATGTTATGCCGTTACCTGCCGGGAAATCGACAATCGTTTTACCTTTAAAATATAGGGCATTTTTGTGCAGGTAACGTTTCACATAGAATTTTATGCTTTTGGGATTGTCTTCGTGCTGCATAATTAAATAAGGTTGTTTAATGAACAAGATAGAGTTAATGGGATTCGTTAATTTCTAGTTCTTTACCTAGTTCAGATTTCAGAAAAATTTTTCAGAAAAGTGAAAACTCCTGTTGTGGAGAAATAAATGAAATCTGACAGGTAATTTCGAAAATTTTTCTTAGTTTGCTTATAAGATTTAAAGAATTACCCCGAATTTTTAGGTTCGCCGGCCTTTTCGGGTTTTTTCTTTAAAATACTATAAGTTATCTAATTGTCAATCAGAAGTTTTCTATATTTACGAACATCCCTCATTTATTACCCAATTCAGGACAAATTCAAATTTAATACCTTCTTTCTGATTATCAGGTTTGTAAAAATAAAACTATCGGTTTTGTATCTTATTCACTCCTAATACAATAGCAACAATACCCATTATATTTATTTTGCGTCTGATAACTTATATTTGAACCAGGTCCTCCATAATTAATATAGTAAGCAAACATAGGATATGTCTCATCTTCTGTGGAACTCCAATATGATTTTATTTGAGTATACAACCAAACATGGTTTCTCAGTACAGAATCAAGTTCTTCAATGGCAGGTAGATACCAATCTGAGTAATCATAAGCATTCAGCTCATGGCAATATTTAGCAGCCAGATGAAAGCCTTCCAGAGGGTAGGTTTCAAAATCAGCCATTAAAGCTTGGGTATTCACATATCCATCGGTCCAACTAGAAGCTCCTGAAGGAACTAGCTGACTATACTGTTTTAATGAATCAATATATTCATACTGGTAGGTCGTTGGATAAACCATTATGGTTCTATCCTGGAAAGAAAAGGAGGTCAATTTATCTGTTGTAGTAAACTCAAATAATTCACTATCCCGAATCTGTCCCTTATTCCTTACCCTTATCTTTCCATAATATTTGGTTTTTTTGTCCAGAGCTTTGCATTCATATTTAGGATTCTCCGGACCATTATTAAATGCAACGATTGTATCGACCACATGAAAATCTTCAGCTGTTTTGCCTAGAAGAATATCATATATGTAATTACTCGGCGGGTTTGGATCCTTCCATTCAAGGATTGCATTTAAAGGTTGTTCCGTTTCGCCGTATAAAGGACTAATCAATTCAACTGGTAAAAGCTTGAATTCATCTTTATTATCGCATGAGAATATGATGAATATTAGCACTCCAAATAATAAAATCAATTGCTTTTTCATTTGACGGTTAATTTTAGTAAATCATAAATTTACAATTATTGAAGTAGGATTATTCATTTTAATGTAGCCAAGTAATCACTCCCTAAATGTAAGAAAAAAGCTCCCATAACGAAAAAGAAGGAAACTTTTTTCAAGCATTTAAGATTCACTAATCAATGATAAATCTTTTAGTTAGTATTGTTTGGTTTATATTCACCTTTATGATGTAAACTCCTTTATCCATTCCATCTAAACTAATATTAAGAATATCCTTGTCAGTCCTTAATGAATTTATTAATTGACCATTTAAATCATAGATCTCAATTTTTTTATCTTCAAAGGATATTTCCGATTTTAATAGGTTTATGTATTGAAGTGAGTCTATTAAATCGTTTTTCTTAATACTTTCTATATTATGGAATTCAAGAGTAAAATTACCTTTATTTGGATTCGGATAAAATTCAAGTTCAGCAACAGGTTCTTTTATTTCATTAATATAAGTGTCATAAGAATCGGAACTTTTTTGCGAACTTTCATCATTCTTTCCAAATATTTTAAATTTTTGTATCGATACAACTGTAGAGCCATTCACACTATAAATAACCAAACGATATTTTTTATATTTCTTTGGATATTGAACAGTAAATTGACGACTCGGTTCAGATTGCCAATCAGATATTGAGTATCCCGAACGAGAATCAATAGTTAACCACATAGTACCATTATCCGATCCCTGTAAACTCCATGTGTTAGGACTTCTATCTATACATCCACCTGTTTCAGGCATTATACAATAAGCCATTATAGTAACAGGCTGACTAAATTCGTATTTTAGCCACTGGGTAGAATAAGGATTAGTAGAAGAAGAAATCCACCTTGAATTAGTTCCACTTTCGTTTTCTCCATCGAAAGCCTTCCATGCATTATAAGATGAACTTAAAATTGAACTTGCAGATGCAGTACCGGCTTGTGAATAATTTGAATACATTCTTGGTATTAGATTACATGGAGCACTCTGCGTATAATTACTATAAATAATACCTCCTGCTTTATAATTATTGCTAAATTTTATATCTGTGTATGGATAGGACATCCAACAATGATTATTGTCTGCTGTCAGATCCCATTTAAGTACCTCTGTAGTACCATAAATTCTGTAAAGCTTATATTCGCTTACTAGCCTGTATATAAATATTCGCAGGGCAGCCTCAGTATTCTTTGTAAAAGTAGTTTCATTTGAAATTTGTTGCACTAATTCGGTTGAATATGATGTTGTCCACTCCATACCCCAATTGGTATTTAAATTATATCCAACATTTACTGTTGTCTCAGTTGGATCACCTATTGTTGCTCCATTGTGGATTGTCATTTCAATACCGATTGCTATTTTCACGCTATTATTCTCAGTTTGGGTACAGCCTATGGTATAAGTATTTTTTATTGTTTCACCTAGGCCAAAACCCACGCTTTTCGCTTCAACTAATTTATAGTACTGATAACAGCGGAGTCTGTAATAAGGAGAATTTACAGCCTGCCATGTATAATCTCTACCATTTTCTTCAACATATGAAAAAGGTATAATTGTTTCACTGACTAAAGTATAATTATGTTTAACTGTGGGTGAAGTTCCAGGATCTGTAAGACTTATTGGCTGTGGCGGTAGTGCTATGTTTTCTGTTTGATTGAAGACATTTAAATTTTGTGAATTTGGGATTTGTGAAACAGTAGTAAAATGAAATATTTGATTATATCCGTAAAAAGGTGTGCCACAGTATAAATTGCTATTTTCACCTGCGGTGAGTGACCTATCAATAAGCCTGAATACATCTTTACACTCAATAGCGTATTGCCCAGTACTTCTTTCATCTAACTTAAACAATTGGTTAGCACCACCCGTATGTTTACCATTATGACAATAAAGATTATTTAATGAACTTTGACTTAAACTACGATCCAATATTTTGCCATCTTGACGATTAATAAACATAACCTCATAGCTTCGAGGATAAGTTGGCATGACTATCCAATGTTGATTATAGCCACCATTATATGTGCCGTTTCCATAAACATTATCGCTACTTGCTTTATCCCAATATTTCTCATTATCATAAACTTTATAGAAATAAGTATAACATTGAGGAAGTGTAACATCAATCATTTCATATTGAGAAAAGATATCTGTATTAACCCAAAGGCCAGTAAACAGGAATAATAAAAATATATTTTTCATTTTTATTAATTTTACTAGGTTAAACTTTTGTTTGACTCCTCATCCCAATGTTGATGTAACGTTCACACTGCGGGATGAGGTTTTTTGTAATCATTTTGCTTTTGGAAAGACAA
>CAYUAV010000005.1:12921-25613 GCA_964442665.1 uncultured Bacteroidales bacterium | reverse complement strand
AATCTTGTGATAACCAATGACTAAGATTAACACCTCTCTTTATTTCAAAACCTGACGGGTTCATTATTTTTCCGGAATTTGATTGAGTAAATGAAAAAAATGAACACAAAGATAAAGCTGTTACCATCAGTTTCGTTTTCCACTTAATTCGTATAAATATCATATTTAATTAATTTTATAAAGTCACTTAATACGTTTTTTCACTTCTTGTATCGGATCTGCTAGTGCTTATCTTATTGTAGGCAAACTATAATTACACCTGTAATGCTTAATTTAAGGTGCAGGTCTGCTGTTATTCTTAAATTATTCACTACTATTTTTAATAAGGTTGCATCAGATAGAGCTTCCTTAAATTCAAACATAAGCAAAAACATTATACTTTCAAATCCCCTGAAAATTATTATAGTATTCGTTTATTCTCCAAAGCTCCGGCTCTTGTCAGACAAGTTAAGCAATGGAAGACAGCTTCACGCTTCGAACTTACTCAAAGAACCCAGCACCCAGCAACTAAGTTTTTCTTTTATATTTCGCGGGATATTACGATATTTAATGGCAATGGAGAATATACTTACCACCGACATCAAGTACCTGAAAGGCATGGGTCCGAAACGGGCCGAACTCTTTGCAAAAGAGCTGGGTATTTTCACTGTCGGCGATCTGTTGCGTCATTATCCCTACCGGTATATTGACCGTACAAAGATTTATTCCATTGCCGAAATCGATACTTCTCAAACATATATACAGTTGCGGGGCCGTATTACATCCTTTCGTAAAGAAGGAGCAAAATACCGGCAGCGGCTTGTGGCCACATTCAGCGATACAACCGGAACTATCGAACTGGTTTGGTTTCAGGGTACCAAATGGGCCGAAAAAAATTATGAGATCGGTGTCGAGTATATTGTATTCGGCCGACCGGTGCTGTACGGACGAAAAGTGAATATTGCCCATCCCGAAATGGAGAAAGCAGCTTTATTCGAAACGAGTGTGGGAGCTTCCTTATATCCCCAGTACAGTCTTACCGAAAAACTACGCTCATCGTATATCAGTTCGAAAACATTTCAGAAACTTATAAGCATTCTGTTTCAAAAGGAAAACCTTGCCATTCCGGAAAGTCTGCCCGGCTACCTAGTTAAAAAACTCCGGTTAATTCCCCTGGCCGAAGCATTGAAGAAGATCCACCTTCCTGCAAATTCCGGCGATATTAAACAGGCACAGCACCGGCTTAAATTCGAAGAACTATTTGCTATCCAGCTGAAGATCCTAAAGCAGAAATTCGGACGTGACCAGCAGTATTCGGGTTTTGTTTTTAGCAGGGTGGGAGATTATTTTAACACTTTTTACCGGCAGAACCTGAAATTTGAGCTTACCGAGGCACAGAAGCGCGTTATGCGAGAGATACGTTCTGACCTGGGTTCCGGAAAACAAATGAACCGTCTGTTACAGGGTGATGTAGGCAGTGGTAAGACACTTGTTGCTGTAATGTCGGTACTTCTTGCACTCGATAATGGCTACCAGACCTGCCTGATGGCCCCTACAGAAATCCTGGCCATGCAGCATTACAATACCGTTAAAAAATTTCTCGATGGTCTCGAAGTTAATGTAAAGCTACTCACCGGTTCAACTAAAAATAAAGAACGCGAACTCATAGCAGAGGAGTTACAAAATGGTTCACTGCATCTAATCATTGGTACGCATGCCTTGCTCGAAGATAACGTGCAGTTTGCCAACCTGGGTCTGGCTGTTATCGATGAGCAGCACCGGTTTGGTGTAATGCAGCGCGCGCGCCTGTGGAAGAAAAATTCGCAACCACCTCATGTACTGGTAATGACAGCAACACCCATACCCCGCACGCTGGCCATGACACTTTACGGCGACCTGGATGTATCGGTGATCGATGAAATGCCTCCCGGCCGGAAACCGGTTCAAACCATTCATTACTTTGAATCGAAACGACTGACCATGTATGGTTTCCTGCGTAACCAGGTCGATCGGGGGCAACAGGTATTCATTGTCTATCCGCTTATCGAAGAATCGGAAAAGCTCGACTATATTGCCCTGGAAGACGGGTATGCCGGTGTGACCGAATTCTTTCCACCACCCGGGTATACTGTTGTATGTGTTCATGGCCGTATGAAAACTGAAGATAAGGAATACGGTATGAAGCTGTTTAAGGAAGGTAAGGCCCAGATCATGGTGGCTACGACCGTGATCGAAGTGGGTGTCGATATACCCAATGCATCCATCATGATTATTGAAAGTGCCGAGCGCTTTGGTCTTTCTCAGCTACACCAGCTCAGAGGAAGAGTTGGACGCGGAGCCGATCAGAGTTACTGTATCCTTATGACAGGTTATAAACTTTCCAATGAGGCGAAGAAGAGGATTGATACCATGATCCGGACTAACGATGGTTTTGAGATAGCCGAGATGGATCTGAAACTGCGAGGTCCGGGCGATATTGAAGGCACACAGCAAAGCGGGATCCCTTTCGACCTGAAAATATCAAACCTGGCACGCGACGGACAAATGATTCAATATGCAAGAAATATTGCCGAGGAGGTACTGGAAGAGGATCCGAAGCTAACCAATCCGAAAAACAGCTTGCTGGTGAAAATGCTGGAAGGCATGCGCACCAGTCAGTATGACTGGAGCGATATTAGTTGATTAATACCCTGAAAAGGTATTTTTTCAGAGTCTGTTGACTTACATTAAAGTTATCAACACTTCATCTGCATAGATATGATTGTGCCGATAATTTTTTACTTTACCTTTAGAACGGATTAATATTCCCTGTTTATGAAAATACTCCTGGTTGAAGATGAACCTAAGGTAGTTGAATTTATTAAAAAAGGGCTTGAGGAGAAAGGCCATGAAGTTGCGGTTGCATACGACGGACAAATAGGTGAACGCCTGGCCCGTAATAAAGGTTTTGATATACTAATTCTCGATATTATAATTCCGATCCAGAATGGCTTGATCCTTTGCAAAAAGATCCGTGAATTTGATCCTTCCACACCCATATTAATGCTCACGGCTCTTGGCACTCTCGATGATAAAATTTCAGGTTTTGATGCCGGGGCTGACGATTACCTTGTAAAACCATTTGAATTCAAGGAACTGCTTGCACGTATCAATGCACTGTCTAAACGCGGCGGAATAGTCAGCGATGGTTCTCAGGTATTAAAAATTGCCGATCTGGAATTGAATCTCGATAAAAAATCAGCAAAACGGGGCGATAAGAATATCGACCTAACTGCAAAAGAATATGCCCTGCTGGAATATCTGATTCGTAACAAGAGCAGGGTAGTGTCCCGCTCTGATATTGCCGAGAATGTATGGGATATTAATTTCGATACAGGTACAAATGTAGTTGATGTGTATATCAATATCCTCAGGAAGAAGATCGACCGCGATTTCGAGAATAAGCTTATCCATACCCGGATTGGATTGGGATATATAATAGAAGAACACTAATGGAAATCAGGAAAAGGCTTACCTACCAGTTTATAGCCATAGTCGCATTTATTCTCCTGTTATTCTCCATCTCTATATATTTATCTTTTTCAAAAGCGCGAAAGGAAGAGTTTTACGACCGTATGGCCAGTAAAGCAAAACTCGTTGCTCAGATGCTGATTGAAATTGATGAGATCGATGCGGAAACCCTGCGAAAAATAGAACGAAATAATCCCCTGAGTCTGCCTAACGAAAAAATCGTCATATATGATTACAAGAACAGCAGGGTATTCAGTTCCGATGAAGATTCGACACTGGTTATTTCAACCGACCTGATCAATGAAACCCGGTTAGAAGGAGAGGTAAAGTTAAAACAAATTCCTTTCGAAGTGCTTGGACTTTTTTATGTCGGAAAGTATGACAGGCTTGTTGTTTTCATTGGAGCACGAGATATTTTCGGATTGCAAAAACTTCGCCGGCTTCGGCTGATTCTGGCTATAGTCTTTGTCTCCAGTTTGGTACTTATTTATTTCGCAGGTCGGTTATTTGCAGCCCGGGCTCTGTTGCCGGTATCAAAAATTATTTCCAGGGTCGATGGAATAAGTATTTCCAACCTATATGAACGATTGGATGAGGAGAGGGGCAAGGATGAACTGGCGAGACTTGCCCGGACATTCAACAGGATGCTGCAACGATTGGAGGTATCATTTAAAATGCAGCGGAATTTCATTGCCAATGCATCGCACGAGCTGCGTACCCCACTTACCATAATTACAGGTCAGCTGGAAGTTGTATTGCTGAAGGCAAGAACAAACGAAGAATATCAAAATACATTGATTTCCGTACTGGATGATATTAAAAACCTGAACCTATTGGCAAATCGGTTGTTACTTCTGGCCCAAACCAGTTCCGAACGTAGTGATATCAGTTACTCTTCCTTGCGTATTGACGATGTGCTCTGGAAGGCAAGAAAAGATATTCTGAAGAGGAAAGAGAGCTACCAGGTAGTTATTAATTTCAGCGATACTATCGATGATGAAATGAAACTTACAACGATAGGGAATGCCCTGCTCTTGCAAACTGCACTTTCAAATTTAATGGATAATGCCTGTAAATATTCTGACGATCATAAAGTAGATATATTTATTGATAACAAACCGGAACAGATTATAATTCACTTCAGGGATACCGGAGTGGGAATTCCTTCCGAAGACTTACCAATGATCTTCCAGCCGTTCTACCGGTCGTATAATGTTTTGAAGACCAGCGGTCATGGCATTGGGCTTTCGCTCGTCGAACGAATTATTACCATGCACGAAGGAAAAGTCAATGTTGATTCGCTTCTGGGAAAGGGTTCGGAATTCATAGTTGAACTTCCTTCCTTTTCGGGTTAGAAAATTTTAATCGCATTTTAATCCCGTATTAATTATATTTTCATCACGCCTGCGTATCATCATAAAATAATTTGTGGTGACTTTAACATGGAGGAAAAGTAATGCGGGTATCTGTGATTCTTACAACCTATAATTCGGCAAATACCATACAGCGAACGCTGAATTCAATCCTGTCGCAAAAGGGTATTGGAACTGCTTACGAACTGGAACTTCTGTTGGTTGATGATGCTTCAACCGATAATACACCCCATATATTAGCAGAAAATAATATCTCCTTTCTTACAAACAGTGAGAACAGCGGCGGGCCTAATAAAGGACGTAATGTTGGGTTAAAACATGCTACAGGGGAATACATCTGTTTTTGCGATCATGATGATGTTTGGGAACCAAATAAAATAATTCGCCAGTTGGAATATACAGATCAGGGTACTATTATATCGACAGGTTATAAGATAATTTATAATGGTATTGGCAAAGAAGATATTCGTTGTATCAAGGGTTTATATCCCAGGGTATATAACGGGAATGTTACTTTTCTGAATAAACTGGCTAAATACAAGGGCGGACAGGCGGCATATTTAAGCACGATCATGATCCATAAAAGCCTGAAGAATGTGTTGTTCGAAGAAAGGTTTGGCATGATTGACTTTGATTGGTTATTGCGCCTGTTTAAAGGTCAGCGATCGGTTGAATTACCGGACTGTCTGATCCATCGCTATGTCGATGGCACTAATTTGTCGTTAAATCCACTGTACAGGATGAACGATTACTACTATTCATTGTATGCTCTGGAACTCTATGAGAAGGAATATCCTTCCATTGTGGCGAAAGCAAGAAAGAGGATCAACGGATCAAGGGGTCGGTATTTCTACCTGATGAGCGATATGAAATCGGCACGCCGTTATTTTCGCCGTTCCTCAATCGATCTGAAAATGCTGTCGTACTATCTTACAAGCTATGCGGGCAGCAAATTTGTAAAACGTAATTTCACAATATTCGGTTAAAAAAGTATGACTTTCTTTTTCATATCAAAACAGGTTAATTAAGATGAATAGTGATTCTTTTATGGTGTGACTACCTTCAGAATCGGGTTTTAGAGTTTGGCTCAGGGGGCTGATTTCTTCAGCCTCCTGTTCTTTTTATGGATTACAAGCCATTTTTAATTTCTTTTTAATTCAGACTTAATTCCGGCTTAATAAGGGGCACGTACATTTGATCCAGTTTAATACTAAAAACCATACAATTATGAATTATCGAATTGAAACCAAAAAGGCAATAATGATAACACTTCTCACAGTTATTGTAACTATTGCCACGCTCTTCATACTGTCAAATGTTTCACTGAAGAAACAATTACGTGATGAGCAGATCAGATCGGAAGCTATTTTATCGGAAAAGCTATTGCTCGATAAAAGTATTGCAGAGATTAAGGCTGATATGGCTTCTTTAAAGGGTAAAAACCACCAGCTTGACAAGATTCTGGCCCAGACTTCAACCAAATTAGCAAATAAGGAAGCAGAGGTACGGCGGTTGCTTTCTGAAAGGGTATCGCTGGCAGAACTGAAGCAAAAAGTATCGGAACTGGAAACTCTCAGGGCCCAGCTTAATAACGAAATAGCTGCTTTGGCAGCCAAATCGAATCTGCTGCTCACTGAAAATGAAGTACTGAATAATAAACTGGCGATGCTGCAGCAGCAGAATACCAAACTGGACAGTGATAATACGATCTTAAAGGCTATGGTTGCCGATAACTACAGGATCGAAGCCGTAAAGGGCAGGAACGACAAGCTGACATCGGTGGCAAGAAGAACCGATAAGCTCATCGTTAGCTTCGACCTACCCGGTGATGTGAATGATAATATATCTTTTAAGGTATTGACTCCTGCGGGTGAAGAATTTTCAAGTACCAATCATCCGTATGCATCAATAATCCTTATCGATAATACGAATAATTATATTGCGAGTATCGATGAAAAAACCATGGCATTCAATCCGAAACGTGTGGAAATGATTTTTAAACCGGAACACAGGTTGCAAAGAGGAATATACAGGTTTAATGTGTACAACGAGGACAATTATCTTGGAAGCACTCAGTTAAGGCTAAAGTAGGCAGATTCAGGGCAGGCAACTTATTTACCTGCCCTTTATTTCCATTTAAAACAGAAACAATAAAATTATATCGGATGAAAACACAGGTGTTAGATAAAAAGAACAGTAAAGAAATAGTTTTATTTCGTTCCACAAAGGATTTAACAGCTCAGCGATGTGAGACAGATCATTATTTTTGGCTTAAAATTGATTTTAATACAATAAACGCTTATAATGTAGCCCTCAGATTTGAATCCGATGAACTCAAAATATTATACCTCTTGCCATCGGTTCTTATTAAGGACGGAAGTGTGTCATTTGAGCATGACATTCACTCGGTCAGTATTCCCATTCCACAATACATCGATTTGAAGGACTATGAAAAAAGAATAGAAAATAATTCCATTGTTTTGGTTTTCTTTAAAAAGTATAAGTTTACGAAAATGGAATTCTTTTATTAAGATAACCATACCTTTTCAGAGTTCAGGCATTAATTCAGCAACCATTGTCAGTTCCTTGTCGCTCAAAAGGCTGACCGGTTTTACCCTGTAGAAATTATTCCATGTTAAATGTTGTCCTTTAACAACTAAGGGAATATAGTGCTCACCATAACCTCTTGCACCACCTTTTGAGTTGTTTCTTTCTATAAGAACCGTTTGTTCCTTTCCCAAAAATTGGTTCCGATAGCTGAGCTTCATAGTTTCCGATAACTCCCGTACCATCGCGCTTCTTTCGTTTTTTACCTTTTCTTTGATATGATCAGTCATCCTGTCAGCCCGGGTTCCGGCTCGCCGGGAATATTTAAAGGTATGGATATGACTGAAACCAATCTTTTTTATGACATCGAGAGTTTCCGCAAATTCCGCATCGGTTTCTCCCGGAAAGCCTACGATAATATCCGTGGTAAAATTGAAAAGGGGGTATTTCTTTCTGAACTTATCGATGATCTTCATATACTGTTCAACTGTATAGAACCGGCGCATATTCATAAGTACTTTATCCGATCCGCTTTGCAGACAAAGATGCAGGTGTGGGCATAGCTTCGGATTCTCGAAAAGGCTAATCAATTTATCCGTAAAACCTTCGGGCTCTATGGAGGAGATCCGTATCCGAAAGTCGCCGGGTAATCCGATAATTTTTTTAATCAGTTTATCGAAATTCGTTCCTCCGTGACTGTAGCGGCTGATGTTAACTCCCGTAAGCACGAATTCCCTGTTTCCTAAATCAAGTAAACGGCGAATATTTAAAAGTATGTCTTCGGGAGGCCGGCTGACGGCCCTTCCCCTTACAGCGGGTACAATACAGTAGGTACAAAAATTATCGCAGCCATCCTGGATCTTCACAGCGCAGCGGGTATGAAATCCCTTCTCGACAACGTTAAAGTTGAATACATCACGGGGCAAATTATCCAAGTCAACGATCTCACCCCGGAAATGTGCTTCGACAACAGGCAATATTGAACTTTTCCTTTTATTATCAATTAAATAACTTATTTCATTGCTGTTTAAAAGGCGGTTATGCTGGTTTGATACCAGGCATCCCGTGACAACCGTAATGGAGTTCCCGTTTGCCTGTCGCAGTGCCTGGTTGATACTGTGCTTTGATTTCCGGTCGCCCTGGTTAGTCACGGTGCAGGTATTAACTACATATACATCGGCATTTTCATTGAAGTCCACAATTTCGTATCCTGCATTATGGAAATCGGTTACCAGCGAATCGGTCTCAAACTGATTTAACCTGCAACCCAGGGTTTTAAAAGTAACTTTTCGCTTCATACCTCTGTCAACTCTTCAGCATGAATCTTGGACAATGTGCCCTCGGTCGAAAATTCTGCAGCCGAAGTAATATTCACGTCAACAAAACTTCCTGTGAGTGTATTATTTTCTGATGCAAAACGTGCAATAATTTTGCCCTCGGTGAGTCCCGACCAGTATCCTTTTTTTCGATCCCGGCCCGTTACCAATACTTTATAGGTATTCCCGATCATCGATTTATTGTATTCCAGGGAATGTGATTGTAACAGCAAACTTAAACGATGTAATCGCTCTTTTTTAATGTTGTGTGCAATATCATCATCCCGGCGCGAACTGGCAGCGCCGGGTCTTGGTGAATAACAAGCGATGTATGCCATATTAAAGCGGAATTCCTCCATCGCTTTATGGGTGCTCATAAACTGCTCATCAGTTTCGCCAGTAAAACCTACAATTATATCAGTAAATATTGTAGCTGTTGGCAGGTAATTTTTAATTGATGCTATGATGTTGCGAAAATCATTCAGGTTATGATTACGGTTCATCCTGATGAGCACTTTGTCATCGCCTGACTGCAGGGGCAGGTGAATTTGTTTGGCCAGGCATGTATGCCTGCCGATAACCTGAAGCACGTCGTCACTCATATCGCGTGGATGGGGTGAAGTAAAATATATCCAGAAATTCTTACCGCAAGTTTCACCAAACCTGCCGATTTCTTCGAGCAATGCTGCAAAACTGATTTCATCACCCTTTTTATCCTTCCCATACGAGTTGACGTTTTGTCCCAGCAGGGTTATTGATTTATAGCCCTGATTAACAAGGTTTTTTACTTCATCGATTATTTCTTTACTGGGGCGTGAAATTTCACGTCCGCGGGTATAAGGAACCGCACAAAAAGTACAGAATTTATCACAACCGTTCTGAATGGGAATAAACGCCTCAAAATTCGAATGGTACTGAGGTTTAATATGCCAGAATTCCGTAATCATGGTTTCAGGCCATTTCATCTGAACAGGTTGTCCGGCAATTGTAATTTTATTGTTCTCAAAAAGCCATGTCTTAAAATCAGGCTGTATTTTGCGGTGAGGTTCTGCGATTTCCTGTAGCTGATTTAATGAAAATGGCGTAACTACACCATAGGTACGAACCATTTCAGGAAAATACTTTAATTCACTGATCTGAAATATAAGATCGAAAAGTTTAAGAAATTTTTCACGATCTGCAGGAAGTATGCAGCCTGTTATAAAAGTGATGAGATTCTTTTTGCTTTTCCATGTATTCCATTTATGGATTCGGGTATATACTTTATCAATGGCTTTCTGACGTACCGAGCAGGCTACGATTCCTAGCAGTTCTGCATTATCTTCATTATTGGTCCACGTATATCCCATCCCTTCAATGACCGAGGCAATTCGTTCACTGTCCGACTTATTCATCTGACATCCCAGTGTTACCAAATGATATTGCATAATACTGATCGGATTAAGCTTGTTTGCTATTTATTCAAGAACAAAATTAAAAATAGACTTCTGTTTTTATATGATCTGCATTAAACCCGCTTGAGGTAAGCAGGTCATAGACATCGTAAATCATGTCGCAGTTACCGCAAAGATAAATTAAAGTATCGGATTCTGTTCCGTAATACGACAGGTAATCTGTAACGCGTCCGGGGAAATCACCTTTTTTATCGCGCGAGGTACAGAGTACATACTTATCTTTTGGATAATATTCCCTGTCGTAAGCTTCGTGTGCATAGCGTATGCCATGGAGAATTTTATAATTGAGCTTGGGATAAGTGCCTGCCATACAGTGAAAAGGAGCAATGCCGGTTCCAGTGGCTATAAACAGAAATCTTTGCCTGGCTAATTTGGTTTTATCGAGAGTAAAAAATCCGAACGGGCCGTCAAAATTTAATATATCACCTGCCTTTACATGATGCAACTTTTTAGAAAAAATTCCTTCTTTAACCTCCTTAACCAAAACTTCAAAAAAAGGCTTATTTACCGGACTGTATACCGAGTATTCCCGAATCTGGTTATCGCCGGGTATACCAAGTGTTATATGTTGACCTGCTTCAAATGCAATTCCGTTGCGTTCAAATCGTAACACATAGGCTGAATTAGTAAGTTCTCTGATCTTCAATACCTGATAACGATTTTCAGTTCTGAGAGTTGTCAGATCAAAGGTACTCTCAGAATTGGTTCTGAGAATGCTATACTGACTTTTTTTATTTTTTTGCGAATGATTCATATCCCTTTGTATAGCGAGGCAAATAAAATAATTACAAATGAAATTGCAGGATTATTCCGGTCTAAATTATTTACAAATTAACATGGAAAGTATCGTTTTGTTCTTTTGCATTTATGCCTTTAACATGGCATCCATTTCATTTAAATGAAAGGAAAATATCTGATTATTAGAAGTTTTTAGTATTTTGGTTGCAGGAATCTCGATTCAAAATGGCCCTTGATATTATGAATCTGAATATAGAAGCTCGCGATATATGGAAATGGGTGGTTTATTTTTTCAGAAGATTTTTTCTGATTATTGGCATTGCAACCTGCGGAGCAATAATTTTCAGTTTTACCGATTATCCTTTCTGGGCATATTACTGGCTGGGAACACATAATTCTGAATTAAATGCTCCTCCTGACTATGTAGTTCTCATGGGCGGCGGAGGCATGCCAAGTCCCGATGGTCTTATACGATGCTACTATGCTGCTGAAATTGCTGATATTTACCCTGAAAGTAAGATCATTATAGCCATACCTGCCGATACAGCCGAAAAAGATAATTCGCCGGAAATTCTAATGGCAAAGGAACTGAAAATGCGCGGAGTGGACAGTATGAGATTTATTTATGAAACAGAAGGTTACAATACGCATACTCAGGCTCTGAATATTTTTAATATGTTGGGAAAAGAAATAGCTGAGAGTCATGCTTTGCGTATTGTGACATCTCCGGAGCATATGTTCCGGTCGGTTGCAGTATTCCGGAAGCTTGGGTTTACAGAAGTGGGAGGTGCACCTTCTTTTGAGGAAGATATAGAGGAAACGCTGCTGGTCAGCAAAAATGCAGAATCAGAAAAAAAAGAGCCCCGCGGGCTGAATATCCGATACAATATGTGGAACTATCTGAAATATGAGATTACAGTTTTACGAGAGTACTGTGCTATTGTTTATTATAAACTCAGGGGATGGATCTAGGACTGATCCGGGCTTTCCTTTAAATCCGATTCTTCCAGCTCAAAAATATCTTCCACCTTGCATCCGAAATAACGTGCCATTTTAAGTGCCAGGAAAGTGGACGGAACAAACTTCCCGGTTTCAATGGCATGAATAGTCTGTCGTGAAACATGGATTATTTGAGCCAGATCGGCCTGGGTTATATTTTTCCGGGCCCGTTCTACTTTTATCAAATTTTTCATCCGTTAACTTCTTGAACTTATCATCAGTCAAGCATAGTATTGATAATGGCCAGCAAAATCAACATAATGGCGATCATTGTATAAACGGCAATCATCAGACGAGTATAGCTTTTCGGACTGGTAGGTTCCTTAAGTATCCATGCCGGACTGAACCGGATACCGTAATAGGTGAGAAGCAGGTTAAAGACCAGTGTTGCTTCAAAAAAGTACATGACCGGTAGCAACGGGATACTTGTAACTTTCAGAAATGACAGTAAATACACGATAACAGCGCCGATACACACAAGTATACCAAGCGTAAGCTTAAAGGAAGCATATCGTATTTTCTGAGCCAGTTCATCATCGATCTTTTCTTTACTTAAAACAGCTGACACCAGTCCGAGAACCAGAAAGAAATGTAATACAATATGTACATTCAGAAATCCGTTCCAGAGATGAGAAAGCCTGAAGACATGAATGATAATATCAGCTAATAAAAAAGAAGCTGCACCTATTAAATTTATTCTTCTGAATTTATAATCTCCCAGGCAAAATACATTATAACCGTCCATAATATTTAACTTTTTTAATATTATACTTGTA
>CAYUAV010000005.1:5746-12821 GCA_964442665.1 uncultured Bacteroidales bacterium | reverse complement strand
TCAGGATTACTGCTGACAAGGAAAGAATATTAATTTAGCGCAGCAATAGAAATCGTCGTGATTTTACCCGGAACATTTGAATATAAAACAGGATTTGATCATCTGAGACAGATGCTTAGTGAGAATTGTCTCTGCGAACTGGGAAGGCAATGGTCAGAAAAGTTATCTTTTAGCGTTTCTTTAGAGAATGTTAAACTGGAGCTTGATCTTACCGAAGAACTCCGGCAAATATTAGTATTTGAAGAAAATTTTCCTCAGGAGAATTATATTGATGTAACACTCTGCCTTACAAAAATCAGAACTGAGGGTTCGTATCCCGAAGTATCTGAAGTATTCAGCTTACAAAAATCCATTGCCACTATTAAGGATATTGAGCGCTTTTTCCGGAATCCCGCAATAAGCGAAAAATATAAGGTAGTTTGTCATGAAATATCAGGACTGAAATATTTCCCGTATATCGGAGAGCGGATCGATGCAATCATAGATAAACAGGGCATTATTAAAGACAATGCCTCACGTGAGTTACGGGATATCCGTACACAAATAAAACAAAAGCAGACACAGGTGACACGCAGGATGCAAAGTGTCCTGAGAACTGCCCGGCAGGATGGACTTGTCGATAGTGATGCTGAAATAACCCTGCGAAACGGCAGGCCTGTCATTCCCATTGCAGCAGGAAATAAAAGAATGCTGAACGGACTGATCCATGACGAATCGGCTACCGGAAAAACGGTTTTTATTGAACCGGGTGAAGTAGTGGCTCTGAATAATGAAATTCGCGAACTGGAATATGCCGAGAGAAGGGAAATAATTAAAATCCTGATCGCTTTTGCGAACGATATCCGGCCATACCTCGATGATCTTTTTTATGCTTATGAGTCACTCGGGCGAATCGATTTTTTACGTGCAAAGGCAAAACTGGCCCTGCAATTCAATTGCGTTAAACCCATTCTGAAGAAAACGCCGGGATTTATTTGGAAAGATGCCGTTCATCCCTTGCTCTTTCTTACGCATTCAGCTGAAGGAAAGGAAATCGTACCGCTAAACATCGAGCTCAACGAAAGAAACCGGATCCTTGTCATATCCGGTCCGAATGCGGGTGGGAAATCAGTATGTCTGAAAACTGTCGGCCTGTTACAATATATGTTACAATGTGGCTTACTGGTGCCCATGAAAGAAAATAGCGAGGCATGTCTGTTCAATAATATATTTATCGATATCGGCGATGAACAATCGCTGGAGAATGATTTAAGTACATATAGCAGCCATTTGCTGAATATGAAACAATTCGTGAAATCGGCCGACGAGTATACTCTTGTTCTGGTCGATGAGTTTGGATCGGGTACAGAACCGGCGCTGGGAGGTGCAATTGCCGAAGCCATCCTGGATAAGATAAATGCAAAAGGCTCTTATGGAGTAATTACAACTCATTATGCCAATCTTAAACATTTTGCCACCGATACACCGGGAATTATAAATGGCGCCATGCTTTTCGATACTCAGAAAATAAAGCCGCTTTACCAATTGTCCATTGGCAAACCCGGGAGCTCTTTTGCCATTGATATTGCAAGGAATATTGGTTTGCCCGAAGAAATTTTAAAGAAGGCAGCTGAAAAAGTTGGCGATCATTATATCAATTATGAAAAGCATTTGCGGGAAATAATCCGTGATAAGAAGTATTGGGAAGAAAAACGGCAGCGGATACGGAAGGTTGAAAGAACCCTGGATGAACTGTATGCCAAATACAGCAGCGAATTGGAGGATATTCGGAATGATAAAAAACAGATTATGGCACAGGCCCGCCATGAGGCCGAAACTCTTCTTAAAGAAACCAACCGAAATATTGAACGGACCATTCGGGAAATAAAAGAGAGTCAGGCTCATAAAGAAAAAACCCGCTTTGCCAGGGAAAAGCTTGAAGAGTATAAACAACAAATAAATAATCCGGAGTTTTATCCGGATGAAATAGACAGCAAGATTAAAGAAGTGGATGATGCTGCCCGGCGACTTGCCAGACATAGTAAAGAAATAAACAAACCTAAAGTTGAATCGAATAAGAAAAATAATGATTCTTCGATCAGTGAGTTTGAAGTTGGCGATCAGGTTAAAATGACAGGTCATGATGTTGTTGGAGAAGTACTGGAAGTAAATGAGAATAATATTATGGTTGCTTTTGGTAGCTTGATAACGACAACAGAATATGATAAAATTGAACTGGTAAGCAAGGCCGATTCAAAACGGAAAAGTAAAAGCAAAACAAAACTTTCTGAAGATATTCTGCAGAGGAAGCTTGCTTTTAAACCCGAAATTGATGTACGCGGCATGAGGGGTGATGAGGCTGTAAACAGGGTTCAGGAATTTATTGACGATGCTGCCTTTGTCGGATCGGGAAATCTGAAAATATTACACGGAAAAGGTAATGGTATTCTGCGGCAGCTTATTCGAGATTATCTGAAAACACTGGCTTTCGTTAAATCGATCGGTGATGAACACGCTGACCGGGGTGGCGCTGGAATTACTTTGGTTGAACTGGATTTATAGCTGTCGGATTATACTTTCATGATCATGCAAACCGGAAATGAATAACCCGTTAAAAAAAACATTGCAATTCTTTAAAACAATATCTATCTTGTATTCGATTAAAATACCCTATGAATGGAGATTGCCGAAAATCCAAAAAGAGTAGGCGAAACCTAATACCCCTAATAATGAAGAAATTATATTCATACTTATTAGTAGCATTTGCTGTCTCTTTATTGTTCGATTCCTGTAAGAAAGAGGAAGTAGATGACCGGGATGCTTTTATCGGTTCATGGAATGTTACTGAAAGCTGGTCAAATCCTCATGGCGGATCCGGAACAGATACTTATACTATTAATATTTCGAAATCTTCTGTCACAAGTAATGGTATAATTATTACCTCTCTTGGCGGAATTTATTATAATTTTGCGATTGATGCCACTGTTAGCGGAAGCTCAATGACTATAACCAATCAGATTGTTAATTCTGGTGGCGATTTGTATAATATTTCTGGATCAGGAACTATTTCCGGTAACACCATGAACTTCACATACTATGTACTTGATGGCTGGACAGGAATCTGCAGTGCTACAAAACGTTAAAAATATTATGATAGTAAGACTAACTGGCTGTCTTTGAGGCAGCCTTTTTTGTTTAAAGATTTCTATACTTGCATAAGTATTAGCTGATTGTAATGTTATCTTTGAGGTAATCTATTGTCATTCTTTTTATGATACTAGTCTACACACCCGATATTTCTTCCAGGATTGTTTATACATGCAACCTGGTTTTCAATGAACTTTTGGGAATCGATTATAAGATAACCGGCGACCGGAATATCTTTTCAAATGCTTCGGATATACGCATAAATTATTCGCAGCAGAATTTTAATGGCATCATCAATATAAATCCTTCCGGTTTATTAATGGAATCGGGCATATCTCATTGGGAGCCCAAAACGACAAATTGGGAAGAACTACCTGTGATATTCGCGAATGAAGAACAACCGATACCTTTTGATATTTTTGCAGCAATCTTTTTCCTTGTTACCCGTTACGAAGAGTACCTTCCATTTAATGCCGACTCATACGGACGTTTTAAAGCAGAAGAAAGCATTGCGTATAAAAACAAATTTCTGCGTTTACCCATTGTCGATCTGTGGTGTAAAAAACTGGCGCAAAAACTGGCTGTCGATAATTTATGTAAGAATCTTTCTGAAGCAAATTACCGGTTTCACCTGACAATTGATATCGACCATCCCTGGTTATATAAGAATAAGGGAAGGTTTTATGCGGCGGGGTCATTGATCAGGGAATTGCTCCGGTTTAATTTTCCTGAATTTACTGAAAGATTCGGTGTGTTAACCGGCATGAAAACCGATCCGGCTGATACCTATGAGCTTCTGTCAGAAGTTCAGAAAAATCTTCAGTACCCTGTTCAATATTTCATATTATGCAGAAAAAAAGGTCAATTTGATAAAAACCGGTCGGTACACCGGAAGGTTTTTCATAGCCTGATCAAAAGGCTCGATAAATCAGGATCAGTAGGTATTCATCCATCCTTCGTGTCAAATACATTAGTTAAATCTCTCGGAGAGGAAATATCCTATTTATCGGGTGTCTTGGGAAGAGATATAACTTTCAGCCGTCAGCACTTTTTAATTCTGAAATTCCCCGAAACATACAGAAGACTGATTGAATCGGGAATTACGGCAGATTATTCAATGGGTTATAGCTCGCAAACCGGATTTCGGGCAGGTATAGCGCGTTCGTATAATTATTTCGATTTGATGGACAACCAGGAAACCAGCCTGCGAATATTTCCTTTTCAGATTATGGACCGAACATTGCTTTCCTACATGAATTTATCGCCCGATGCGGCTGTAAAGGAATTTGAACATTATTCCGGAATAATTCGGAGCGTCGGAGGTGAATTTATTTGTTTGTGGCATAACGATAGTCTGAGTGACCAGGGAGAATGGATAGGATGGAACCGTGTATTTAAAAAGATGATTGAAATGAATCAATGAGTATGATCCGGTACATTAAACATCATGAAATTGACAAAAAACAATGGGATCATTGTATTGCAATGGCTTTAAACCGGGCTGCAGATTGCCTGTCATGGTATCTGGATATAACCTGTCCGAACTGGGATGCTTTAATCCTTGATGATTACAATGCTGTTATGCCTTTACCGGTACGACGAAAATTCGGTATCAGCTACATTTACAAACCTTTATTTATACAGCAATTGGGTTTATTTGGCAACAATGTTTCAACCGAATTACTGCATTCATTTTTAGAACGTATACCTGCAGGTATCAAACTTGCGGATATTGTTCTCAATGAAAGTAATGAACCTCCTGCCGGCGATTACAGGATGGTTGAGAACAATAATCATAAACTCGAATTAAAGCAATCATATGAGAAAATTGAGCAACACTATCATAGAAACTGCCGGCGAAATATTAAAAAGGCTCAAGAAGCCGGACTAACATTTACACCTGGTATAACAATACGGGAATTTACTGATTTGCTGGAAGAACAAATTAAATCTCAGGCCGGATCGTTTGGGAAACAGAAAAAAAATCAGTTTCACCGACTTTTAAAACAAACTCTTGAACGTGAAGCCGGGGAACTTGTTGGAGTTCATAATAAAAATGGTAATTTGGCTGCTGTCGGTTTTTATCTGTTTTCTTTTGAATCTCTGATGTTTAAAATCTGTGGATCTTCGCCCGAAGGTAAAAAAAATCAGGCAATGTATCTACTTGTCGATGAACAGATAAAACGATATACGGGGAAATATGACTGGTACGATTTTCAGGGCTCCAATATAGAGGGAATAGCATACTTTAATTCCACTTTTGGTGCAATACCTCAGAAGTACTATATCTTACATGTAAATAAATTACCTTATTTTATCAGGAAATTAACCGGAGGTAACTAAAATTGGTTGATTTTAAACGGATTGAATAGCATTGCCGGGAAAATTCTTTGAAATGAATCGACACAAAAAATTTCTTTTCAGAATCCTTACTCCTGTATCAGGAATGATCGGAGAGAAGGGATTAAAAACATTGCTGAAAAATAAGGTAATGCTTCCGCTTTATCATGCAGTAAATGATACACCTCCACCGCATTTAAAACATCTGTACCCGGTTAAAAGTATTGATGCATTCAGGAAGGATATGGATGAATTTTTAGGGATTGCCCGTCCCGTTCCACTGCATAAAATTATTGAATATGCCCATAATAGAAGATCATTTGATACGCCTGTTTTTCACCTGACGTTTGACGATGGATTACGCGAATTTTATGATATAGCAGCACCTGTTCTGCTCGAAAAAAACATACCGGCCACATGTTTTTTAAACAGTGCCTTTATTGATAACAGGATACTTTTTTATCGCTTCAAATGCAGTATTTTGATTGAAAAGTTGCACCGCGCACTGCAAGGTTCTCCTGAATGGAAAAGTTATCACCACTGGATAAAGAAAAATCATCTGAAGCACAATTACTACCAGAATGTATTACTTTCAATATCCTTCAATAATCGGCAACTCATTGATGAACTGGCTGAAATGTCAGGGATAAATTTCGACGATTACCTGGCTGCAGAAAAACCTTATCTGACATCGGATCAGATAAAATCTCTTATCAGTAAAGGCTTTACTTTTGGGGCGCACAGTATCGATCATCCCGATTACCAGTATATTTCTGAAGTGGATCAACTCAATCAGACGGTAGAGAGTCTTGATTGGGTTTGTCAGCGTTTTAATCTGGCATACAGGGTATTTTCATTTCCCTATACGGACGCTTATATACAAAATTCATTTTTCAGGAAGCTGCAGGAGAATAAAAGTACGGACCTGACATTTGGCTGTGCAGGTATGAAGAAAGACTCATGGGAAACCAACCTTCAGCGTATACCCGTGGAAACGTATCGCGAATCGGTACCAGGAATATTAAAAAAAGAAATACTGTATAATAAATTACTTGGTCTGATTGGAAAAGAAATAATTGCCAGGAATTAAATTTCTTATATGATTGATGAAAGAAAGCATGAACTTTGAAATTAGATCGATAGCTGTTGGAGAGCTGGTAAAATACATTCAGACGAATGAATTTTTACTGGCCGATTTTTGGCCTATTAGCACTAAAAGGGCTATATCGCATGCTATGAATCCCAGAGCCGATAGCGGAGATACTGCCCTTCTGCTTGCATTCGATTCATCGAGGCTGATCGGATACCTGGGCCTTATTCCCGATTCCATTTTCATAAATGATTTACCTGAGAAAGTATTCTGGTTGTCGTGCATGTGGGTATTACCGGAGTATCGGAGAAGAGGAATAGCGGTAAATTTGCTTGACAGGGCCTATGAAACAGGACAGGGAAAGATTTTTATTACAAATTATATTCCGCGCTCAAAATCAGCATTTATTAAAACATCCAAGTACCAAGAATACAAAATTCTGAATGGTATCAGAGCTTACTTACGATTCAATTTCCGTCATATTCTGGCAAACAAATACCCAACATTAAAAATTGTTAA
>CAYUAV010000005.1:0-5736 GCA_964442665.1 uncultured Bacteroidales bacterium | reverse complement strand
CTTTTTGTTTGTATTTGATAACACTCTCAATGTAATTTGTTCCACAAGATTAAAATCACTTTTACGAAATTTACAGCCTGTAAACCGGTATATAGCTGTGAATTTTATCAACAAAAAAATCGAAGAATTTCTGCGTGAAAATACCGACCAATCTCTGTTTAAACGTAATGCTGAAGTTTTTCAGTGGATGGTTGATTTTCCCTGGATCACCGGTAAAAAGGAAACGGGAATCAATTTGCATAAATATCATTTCTCTCAGTTCAGCAAAGACTTTAAACAATGGTTCATCAAGGTTACTGATGATTATGATACTATCAGGGGTTTTCTAATGCTTACACTGCATAAGGGAATATTAAAAACACCCTATATTATCACTGATGATGATTTGATATCTGATGTTGCTATTTTCATTATCAAACTTGCAACACATAACAAGGTATCGGTAATAGTAAGCCAGCATGCGCAACTGGTAATTCATTTGAAGAAAATGAAAAAATTCTTCATCCATCAGCGTGCATCGGAGTATGGATTCATTACTACAAAGAATATCGTTGACAAGTTAAAGAATACCACATACAATTTTTATGACGGAGACGGGGATGGCGCCTTCACCTAGTATCTTTGTCAGAATATTCCAAGTAACTTGGCTGATGAACCCGAAAGTGCGATAATCAAAACCCACCGGATAAATTTAGTTCCCCACGACACTGCAACTTTTGAACCTATCCAGGCCCCGGCCATATTCCCAAGAGCAAGTATAAGTCCCAGCTTAAAATCGACCTGTTTGTTGATTATAAATACTACAAGAGCCAGCGGAGTATAGACCAGAATGAGAAATACCTTGATGGCATTGGCCTTTATCAGATCAAGTTTCTCAACCAGAACTAATCCGGCCAGCAGAAAGAAACCCGTACCAATTTGAATGAAACCTCCATATGCGCCAATCAGGAAAAAAACCAGAAAGCTGATGACTGGATTTCGATGTTGATATTTCTCTGTATTTGATTTTATCCAGACATCAGGTTTGAAAATAATGAGCAGGAGCATTATTATCAAAACTCCACCCACCATACGGCGCATCAGGACTTCGTTTAAATTATTTGCGATTATCGCTCCGGGTATGGCTCCAAGAACGGATGCAAGAGCCAGAGCTGAACCTTTTTTAAAATCAAGTACTTTTTCTTTTGCAAATCCGGAAGTACCTACGGCATTTTGAAGCAGAATAGCAATCCTGTTTGTTCCGTTTGCCACATTGACAGGTAGTCCAAGGAAAATAAGAAAAGGCAGGCTGATTGCTGATCCGCCACCGGCCAGGGTATTAATAAAACCTGCAGTAAATCCGACTATAATGACCGCGGGATATAGGTACCAGTCCATTCAGGTTGAAGTTAAAACTTCAAATGTACTGATAAATCTAATTTTCGTCCGTTTTACCTGTAAAACTTAAAATAATTATTCCGACAATAACATTGATCTCACCTAAAACAAACAGGAACCAGTTAAAATGCCGGGGTATATAATTGTAGGCCAGGTTGAGTAAACCCTTACTGCCTGAATATTTGAAGAGTTGACTTAAGCTGTAATGATCAAGCATGTAAGAGGAATAATCCCATATAAAAGAGAGAATTAATAGCAGGGATCCTGCTATTATAAATGTCCAAATAACGGGATTGAATTTCAGTTGTATATTTTTTCTGTCTTTAATCAATATCAGTAATGCAATGGTTATCATCGTAAAGGAGACAATTACCGGTGTAATAACCGGTCCTGTCCAGGTTACGGGAATAAGAAACAGAATATCCCAGGTCATTAAAGACGATGGCCAGCCAATAAGCAGATAAAGAAAAATATAATAGAATATATCCCAGATAGCAAAGCAATAAACAAAAACAGCAAAACGCTGCCTGAATGTTTTGCCCGCTATGATACTGAATGAAAGAAGCATGAGCATTGTGGCAATTTCACGAAACAATTCGGTAAGCGCAATAGTACCTTCCATAGGTACAAGGGGAAAGTCAAAACCATAAGGATAGTATATTTTTCTCAGGTAAATAACAATGGCACTCTCAAGAAACGCCATGGAAATACCAAACAGGCTGATCCAGATAATGAGATATTTTCGAAAGGATTCGTTTTGTGTCATTAACGGAAAGTTTTTAAAGATATCTGAAATACAAAGGATTACTTAAGCCTGAAAATATAGTTTATTGTTCCAATCTGATAGTAAGGGGCATTGGGATTACTGTCGAATTTACTCGATAAGGCAGCCTTTTTGGCGACACTTACTAAATAACTGTCAAGGGTCGTTGATCCCTTTACTCCCGGAACGGCATCAACCACGTTGCCTTCGCGATCGACTTTTATCTGGACTACAACTTTGCCTTCCTTTGGTATATCTATTGAGGGGACCGGCAGTGAAACAGAATTCCGGCCTTCAAGATCAAATCCGGGTGCGTTGCCTGTTCCGCCACCGATTCCGTAATTTGTGGCATCGGGCGAACCTGTCGGACTACCCTGATTGCCTGTTCCATAAGTATTTCCCTGGGAACCGATGCTTTGGGAATTATCTTTTTTGCCTGTATAAAGTGCCCTAGAATCAACCTTGGGCTCTTCTTTTTTTGGTTCTTCCTTCCTGGGTTGAGGCTTGGGATTTGTTACGGCGGTCTCCTGTTTTTTTTCAGGTTTTTTTTCTTTAGGCTTATTTGCAGGTTTCATTGCAGGGGCATCCTCAGTTTCCTGTGTCATTACCGGATCTTCCTTACTTGTTTCTTCGATATTTTCCGGTATATTTTCTGGTTGCGTACTACGAACAAATTGTTCGTTCGTGTGGGGTTCTTCGCTGCCAAGTCCGGTCTCGGAGTCGCCAAAATTTATCAGAATACCGGCTTCTTCCGGTAACGGCAATGGAGTAATAAAACCGAAAAATATAAAAATCATCAAAAGTAGGGTATGAAATATTAATGTACCTAGTAATCCTCTGCTGTCAAGTTCCATAATGAGCTTTTGTAAAAATTAGTCTTCGGGCGCAGTGGCCAGAATAACCCGGTATTTATTGTTTCGGGCAATATTCATCACTTTTACTACCTGTTCAATGGGCACACTCTTATCTGCATGCAACGAAATAGTGGGGTCGACTCTGTATTTTAACTCCTGCTGAAGCAGGGGTTCAACTTGCTGGAATCGTACCTGTTTAGTTCCGATATAATATTTCAGGTCCGAAGTGATGGATACTGTTACCAGAGGTTTGGCAGCGGTCTGATTGCTGGCTTTTGGCAACAGCAGTTTAATGGCGTTTGGAGCTATAAGTGTAGAAGTAAGCATAAAGAAGATGAGAAGCAGAAATACTATGTCCGTCATCCCTGACATGCTGAACTGTACACTGACTTTATTTCGTGAGCTTAATGACATGGCAGAATTTTTATCGTTTAGCAGGTTCGTTCAACAAATCCATGAATTCGGTTGTGGTGCCTTCGAGTTTGAATACTACTTTTTCAACTCTTGCTACCAGAACATTATATGCAAAATAGGCAATAATACCTACAATAAGCCCGGCAACGGTTGTAATCAGAGCTGTATAAATGCCGTTTGATAATAGGCCAACATCTATATTATTTGCCTGTTGCGACATATCATAGAACGCACGCACCATACCCATTACCGTACCCAGAAAACCTATCATGGGAGCACCCCCGGCAACTGTAGCCAGGAGCGGCAGACCTTTTTCGAGCTTGTATATCTCAAGTTTACCGATATTTTCGATTGCAGCATTTACATCATTAAGGGGCCGGCCGATACGCTGGATACCTTTTTCAATCATACGGGCAGTGGGAATGTTAAACGACTGACAAAGAGCAAGGGCTGCATCAAGTTTGCCGTCGTGAATATAATCCTTAATACGATTCATGAAGTTAATGTCGATGCGCGAAGCCCTTTGGATTGCAAAATATCTTTCGAAAAATATATATACAGCCAGAATTGAAAGAAGAATTATGGGGATCATCAACCATCCGCCTTTTTGTGCCAATTCCAGGAAGGGTATTTTAAGTTGTCCGGCTTCTTGTGTCATAGCTTCAGCAGCAGCTCCGGTAACATCAGTCTGCAAAGAAAAAAACAGGTTCATCATTGTTGTTAATATTAATTTCTCTAAAGTTATTAAAACGTACAGGTTACGATATTATTTCAGGTGAAAAAATTTAAACAATCAGTCCGTATTAATATCGGCTTCATCGGGCTTAACCTTTTTCCGTTTTCCTGTAAGTGCATCCCAATAGCGGCTGAGCAACTCGCCAAATGAATTGAATTCTTCCTTATAAAGTATACCAACTCCTTGCGTATAGGGCGCTTGTTGACTTATCAGGTTTTCGTTTGAATGATTAAAAGCATGTAACCGTACTTTACCTTTTTCATTTATTTTATAATCGAGGTCCACGTCACCGACAATTTTACCGGAATTTGCCGCAACCGCATTATTTTTCATATCCACACTGCCATTAATGCTCAAACGATCATTCAGGAGCTGCGTGGAAAGCGCAAGTTCCACCTCGTTTGGTGTAATTTCGTTGCCGGGTCTGTAAGTAAATCCCAGATCGAAATCGTTACTTATTTGCGAGAGCCAGTTACTTAACTGATTCGATAATAATTCACTGGCATTGCTGACTCCGGCCATGTATCCTTCATTACTTTGATCGGAATTATTTTGGCCGGGCATAAAACGGTTCATAATCATGAGAGAAAGGAATTGTTTACTGAGTTCCTCTTCGGAATGGATCTGACTGTTTACCCGGTTTCTTGTGTCTTCTTCAGAAAAAGGAAGGTAAATATCATACCGGATATCGGGAGACATAAGATTACCCGTAAGGAAAATACGGCAATCGACAGTTACACGGCTCTGATCCTGTTCAGAACTAGGACCGAAAAGATCTGATAACGGTGCTTTTGTGCGATAAACTGCTGTTATGTTGATATTGGCATTGAATGGATCGCCTGTCCAGCGTAGTGTACTTCCTTCATCGATTTTTAAGCGCTTATTAATAACATTTTGCAGCGTGAACAGGTAATCACCTTTTTCGATTGAATATTCTCCTACCATATCAAATGAACCCGACGTGTTTATCGAAAGTACGATTTCACCTGTACCACTGGCTTTAATGATATCCCCAATAGTAGGATCAAAAATTATCTGGACTTCAGCATCGGGTGTTACATCAAGCCTAAAATTCATTTGCATACCCGAAAGATCGACTTTCCGGGCTATTTCGGTTTCGTCGGTGCCCGTATCGGATGTATCGGTCCTGATAAAGGTAACATAATTATATTCTGATACCTCGGTACTTTGCGAAAGAGGAATAAAAAGCCGGGTATTTTTATTGGTTTCGGCTTCAATATCAAAATTCAGTGTGGAAGGAGCTCCTTTTATTTTCACGGAACCTGTTGCATGGGCAGTACCATAAAACATATCATTATCAGTTAGTTTGGTATCCAAACACAGAAGATTATTCATAGTTATGCCCAAATTTAAAGTAATATCTTTCAGATACTCTGTTCGAACCATTCCATTCAGTGTACCATAGTTACCTTCCTGGTCAAAGATTTCTATATTATTAAGGATAAAATTGTTATTGACAACCTCGACTTCGGTTGTAAAATTATAGCGTGTTTTAAGATAATCGACCGTAACTGCATTCTTAACAAGTTTAAGATCGCCCGATAGAACCGGACTTCCTTTTGAGCCTGTTA
>CAYUAV010000004.1:23260-26065 GCA_964442665.1 uncultured Bacteroidales bacterium | reverse complement strand
CCTGGAAAAGTCGAAAGAAATTGCTGAAAAGGCAAATCGTGCAAAAAGCGAGTTTTTGGCGCGTGTGAGTCATGAAATAAGAACGCCCTTGAATGCCATACTGGGTTTTACCGAACAGCTGACGCAAACCAGACTTGACGAACAGCAGGAGGATTATGTAAAAATAATCGATAAATCATCGGAACATTTACTTTCATTGATTAACGATATCCTTGTCATCTCAAAAATCGAAGCCGGTGAAGTAAGTTTTGACAGTACTCCCTTTAAAATACCTTACACGGTTAAATACGTTTACGACACATTATATGTAAAGGCTAATGAAAAGAAAATTTTCTTTACCTGTAATGTCGACGAAAGGCTCGATATGACACTTATAGGCGATCCGTTCCGCTTACAGCAGATAATAATAAATATGTTGAACAATGCCATAAAATTTACGAACAATGGTCATGTAGAACTAAATTGTTTGGTAAACTCTGAAACTGACGATGAGATCAGGGTTAGATTTGATATTACCGATACCGGCATTGGAATAAGTGCGGAAAATCTGAAAACAATTTTTGACCAGTTCAAACAGGCTGATGCATCCATCTCAAGGAAATACGGGGGTACGGGGCTTGGATTAACTATCTGTAAAAACCTGATCGAAATGCAGAAGGGAAGTTTGTCAGTATCGAGCCAGGAAGGTAATGGAACCACATTTACCTTTGTTATCCCTTATAAGAAAGGTAAAGAAACCGACATTGTTCATACTGGCATGAGTTCGGTAAGTACTGAGAAGCTCAGAAATAAAAAGGTACTGCTTGTCGATGACGATAGCGTAAACAGACTTCTTGGAATAACCATTCTGCAAAAATTCAATTGCATTGTTGAAATTGCCAGGGACGGAGAAGAAGCCATACAAAAACTGGAACAAAAGAAATATGACATTATTTTGCTGGATATTCATCTTCCCGGTATCAATGGCCTGGAGGTAGCTAAATTCTTACGAAATAAAAAACAGGATAAATCAAGTAAAATTGTTGCAGTTACCGCTGCAGCAATGAAGAGCGACATACAAACATATTTCAAGGTAGGTATTAACGACTTTCTGATCAAACCTTTTAAAGAAATAAATCTGTTCAATAAAATGTGCGAAGTGCTGCATATTAAAAATATAAATCATGACCACCCTAAATCAGAGATCATCTTAAAGGAGGAAATCAGTTTAAAGCGGTATAATTTGTCCGACTTAAGGAAAATAGCTAATAATAACGAAAAAATTATTCAGGCTATGCTGGATACTTTTATCAACAATTCGGAAGATGCCATAGAAACCTTTGAAAAACTTTTAAAAGAAAAAAACTGGGCTCAGATTGGTGAAACTGCTCACAGATTATTACCTTCATACCGACATTTAAAAATTGATTCTGTAGTCAAAAATCTGGTTAACTTAAAGACTTTTACACTGATCGAACCTGACATTAAGAAGGTTCCTCAACTTGTGGGTAAAACAATTAAGTCAATCAGACCGGTAATTTCCGATCTCAAAGATGAAATGAGATAGGATAATTTAAGTTGCAATAAAATTTTTAAAATACTGTGGATGTTTTCCCCAATTGATTTTGAAATTTAAATCTAACTATACATACAGTAATTTTAACGAAAACATTTCCAGAAGTTTTCATCAAATGTCTTCGAGTCTGCTATGTTGGCATGATTTTTTCATGGCAGATTTAGAATAACGGGATTTATACATATTTCAAACCCATTGAATACCTATCGTGAGTGAATAACAAAATACACCAAAACTTTAAATGATAGAAATAATAATTATAAATTAATATACATCCAACTCTGCATGGGTTACTAAATTACTTATTATGGACGAAAGTAGAACGATAGACAAAACCATGATTACGAGAGTTTTAATTAATAAACTCGAAGATGAAGAAAGTCCGAAGGAGATCAGAGCAAAACACATCAAGGATTTTGAATCGCCCGATAAGATTGCATTAAAAGAAAATAACGGAGTTGTTGTACCCGATCTGGTGGCATTTTACGATAAGGAGATCCATGTATACCAGATTGAGCTCGATAAGTCAATGCCCGTCGATTCATGGAAAATTCTTGCTTTGTATGCGAAGAAAAACAACGGTAATCTTTATCTTGTGGTACCGGACTACAATAAGGAACAGGTAAAAAAAGAAATTGTAAAAAATGATATTCGTGCAGGTATTATTTACTTTCAGACAAAATAGTAAATAAGTATAGTATAGTTTTACCCATTTCAGTTCCCCGATTCATATAATTAATGTGTTTTTACTTATATCCGATAAGATTCTATAAATTTGCCATACACTTAAACGTTTCAATTCAACGCTTAAATGTGTTCATTATTATACTGTAGTACATGAAACAAATCCTTATAATTGACGATGATTCGTATATCTGTAATCTGCTTGTAAATTATATACAGCAGAAGGGATTTAATGCAAAGGGCACCTATTCAGGTATTAACGGAAAAAAGTTAATCGAGAAAGAAAATCTTGATCTGGTCCTGTGCGATTACAGGCTTCCGGATTCCGACGGACTGGAAATGCTGGAATTTATCAAGTCAAAGAAACCCGGAATTCCGGTAATTATTATGACTGCTTATGCCGAAATTAAAATTGCAGTTTCCCTGATCAAAGCCGGAGCTTTCGATTATGTAACCAAACCCATACAACCCGAGGAAATACTGCAATTAGTTATCAGGGCACTTGACTCAAAGAAAAGTTACCTGACGGGAGCATTTTTCACAAAAGATTTCATAACCGGTAAAAA
>CAYUAV010000004.1:10003-23250 GCA_964442665.1 uncultured Bacteroidales bacterium | reverse complement strand
TTATCCGTATTAATTGAAGGTGAAACCGGATCCGGTAAGGAATATATTGCAAGGGCCATTCACTATGCCAGCAATCGTAACAATAAACCCTTTATTGCAGTCGACTGTGGTGCAATACCCAAGGAATTAGCCAACAGTGAATTATTCGGACACATTAAAGGTGCTTTTACCGGTGCAATCAGCGATAAAAAGGGATTTTTCGAACCGGCAAAAGGAGGAACACTGTTCCTCGATGAAGTAGGTAATCTTCCCCACGAGAACCAGGTAAAGCTTCTTCGTGCTCTCCAGGAGGGAATTATTAGTAAAGTCGGTGATAATAAAGCCATAAAAGTTGATGTAAGAATATTGGTGGCCAGTAATGAGAATTTATTGAAATTAGTCCAGGAGGGCGAATTCAGGGAAGATTTGTATCATCGGATTAATGGTTTTAAAATACAGTTGCCTCCGTTAAGGGAGCGTAAAGAAGATATCATGGAATTCGTCAATTTTTTTATTAAAAAAGCCAATAAGGCATTTAATAAAAACATTCAGGGTATCGATGAAAACGTAAAAAATCTGTTTCTGCAGTATACATGGTATGGCAATATCCGTGAGCTTCAGAATGTTATCAATCGCAGCGTACTTCTTTCTCAGACTGAACTGATTGAACCTGATATTTTACCGGATGAAATCAAGATTCAGAATTATTATAAGCCAGGCGACGGACAGGAACGAAGTAAAACAAATGCTAATGTATCCGACCTAAAAGAAGCCACTCTTGTAACTGAAAAGGAAATGATTACCAAAGCACTGATCAAAATGAATTTCAACAAGTCGAAAGCGGCGCAAATGCTCAATATCGATCGGAAAACACTATACAATAAAATTAAGTTATACGAGATTAAAATTGTAAAATAAATCCCTAAGCTATTATTTCCCCTTTATTTTTCCCTCCTGATACATTGATAATTGGATCTTCCATGGATACCCGGGTTCTCGGTAAACTCTGCGGATAATTTTTTTGCAGGTAGTCAATCAGTTTTTCACGTACGTTAACTCTCAGATCCCATGCACTTGGAGAATCCTGTGCACTCATCAGCGCCCGGATTTCAACGGTTCTTTCGGTCGAATCGGTGACCTGAAGCACATTCACTTTTCCGTCCCAGTTTTTATCCGATTTCAGTATGCGTGTAAGTTCTTCTCTCAGTTTATTAAAAGGTATCGTATAATCGGTGTAAATAAATACCGTACCAAGAATATCGGCTGAAATGCGGGTCCAGTTCTGAAAGGGTTTTTCGATAAAATAGGTTGTTGGTACAATTAACCTGCGTTTATCCCATATCCTGATTACTACATAGGTAAGCGTGATTTCTTCAATCCATCCCCATTCATTTTCAACTATTACCACATCTTCAATTCGTATTGGCTGTGTCATCGCTATCTGAAATCCTGCCAATACAGTTCCTATCAGTTTTTGTGCGGCAAATCCCAAAATTATGCCCGCCACACCTGCGGAGGCAAAAATACTGATCCCGATTTTTTTTATGCCCTCAAAAGTTGTAAGTCCGATGGCTAGCGCCAGTATTATTACTATGAAAACTAAGATGCGTTCAATAATTTTGAATTGGGTGTATACCTGCCTGGCTCTCAGATTATCTTTTTGGCTGATATCGTATCGTTGCAGTATAATGAATTTACCCAGATTGATAAACCTGATGACTACCCAAGTTATACCGAGTATTATCGCAAGGCTCAGAATATGTTTTATCACGGCAAAGGTCCGGATATCGGGAGAATATAAATAAACTATCATGGTAAAAGCCAGCGTAAGCAATAAGAATAAACCGGGTGATTTAAATTTACTCCGGATTGTCTCTATCAGGACTTTATCGGACTTTCCTTCAATTTGTTTCAGTAACCTGAATATTATGGCATGAATGGCGACACTGAAAATCAATATCGCTAAACTGATTATTAATGCACTTTGCCAGCTGCTGTTGCTGTAGCGTTCCGAAAATGCATGTAAGAATTCTTTAAACATAGTTGGTAATACAATTTAATTAGTAATTAATTCCCTCTGTTTTAAAACTTTCCGTATATATTCCTACTTGTTTTGTGGGGAATAGCAGAACCGGTAATGGCGATTTGTTAATCATCTGGTGAGCATAACTTCCCAGCAAAAGATTTGCTATGCTTTTATCCTGTTCAGTCATTATGGAGATTAAATCGGCTTTTTTATCGAGAGCATAGTCGATGGTTATATCGGTAATATTATTTCCGGTAATATGCTCTAATGTGTTTTTTATGTGATGATGAGTCAGATAATGGCAAACCTGAATCGCATAATCATTCATTCTTGCCTGGATATCCGGGAAATCGGATGAACTTACTGTGACAACCTGTACTTCAGATCCGAGCCTTTCGGCAAGCTTAGTTGTAAAAGGAACTTTTTCTCTTGTTTCGAGTGTGTTATCCAATGGCAACACGATTTTTTTAATTTGCGCCGGAATATTGTTCCCCCTGATCGAAAATACCGGTCGGGAGGAAGATGTTACTATTTTATAGGCATTACTTCCGACAAAAAATTCTTCCCATCCTGAGGAGCCATGTGTAGACGTCACAATAATCGAATCTTTATATGCTTCGGCCTGACTGGCAACCTCTTCATAAATTTTACCTTCTTTTATAATATAGTCTATTTTGATCGTGGGACGGGTTTTACTATATTCCTCAACGATCTTCTGAAAGGATTGTTCAACCTCATTCCATCGGTCCTTTTTATCTACATCCGGTATGTTTTCTTCTTTCTTCAGAACATGAACCATTTCAATTCCGGATTCCAGATGTCGGGCAAGCACGAGCGCAAGATGTAATCCCGGTAAAGATAACTGAGAAAAATCGATAGGTACTATGATTTGTTTCATTTTGTATAGTTATTAGTATAAAATGTATACAGATAAAATAATACCAATATGATTTACGGTATAAGTATTTTACCCCGGATCACAAATATTCTGTGCATTACAAATGTTTGCATGTATAATTACCCGCTCCTGATATTCTGGGTAAGTTGTGGAGACATACCACGAATGTGGACTAATTCAACAGGTATTGTCACAGGTATTATTCTACTAATGAGCATATAAACAAGTCATACCAAGCAATTTAGCAAACCACTTAAAAAGTGGCATAGGTTTATCATAGAAAGTGCTCAGTGCAATTTAAGTTTAACATTTAAAATCTGAAATTATGAAAACTCTAAAAAAAATCTTACCAGCTATATTGTTGCTAGTTGCTTTTGGTTTATATAACTCAAAGGTCATTGCTACTGATCCGCCATCCGATAAGGATATTACCTATGCTGTTGATGACGAACTATTATTTAATGCTACCACTCCGTCGTATATGATCGATGTAAAAACCGATCAGGGAGTAGTAACTCTTTCGGGTTCAGTCAGTAATATTCTGGCAAAGGACCGGGCCGTGGAGATAGCGAAAACCGTGAAAGGGGTCAGAGCAGTGGTTGATGAAATACAGGTCAATACTCCATACAGATCCAATGCTGACCTGGAAAAAGATGTAAAAGATGCTTTGCTGCGCGATCCGGCAACGGACTCATATAAAATTAACGTAAGTGCCGATGACGGAATGGTTACCCTGACCGGGACAGTTGATTCGTGGCAGGAAAAACAACTTTCCGAATTTGTGGCAAAAGGAGTTATCGGTGTAAAAGGGATTGCGAATGATATAAAGATAAGTTATAAAACCGAACGTCCTGATAGTGAAATACAAAAGGATATTGAGGAAGAATTCAAGAATGATGTCAGAATTGATGGGGCATTGATCAATGTATCGGTAAAGGACGGAAATGTTACGCTTTCGGGTATTGTAGGAAGCGCTGCTGAGAAATCGCTGGCCAGTTCAAATGCATGGACATCTGGAGTTTATTCGGTTGATGCCAGTAGGCTTGAAGTGGAAGATTGGGCGAGAGATAAAGACCTGCGGTCTGATAAGTATGTAACAAAAACAGACCAGGAAATACAAAATGCAGTAACCGATGCCTTCGTTTACGATCCCAGGGTTTTTTCGTTCAATCCGGATGTTTATGTCAAAGACGGAGTGGTTACGTTAAGCGGAATAGTCGATAATCTTAAGGCAAAACGTGCTGCTGAACAGGACGCTAAAAATGTTGTAGGCGTATTCTGGGTTAAAAACTATCTGAAAGTTCGTCCGGCAGTTATTCCGAAAGACAGCGATTTAGAAGCAGAAATAGAAAATGCGTTCCGTAAAGATCCTCTTATTGAAAGGTGGGATGTAAATGTAGTAGCAAATAATGGAGTAGTTTATCTGAATGGAACTGTCGATTCATATTTTGAAAAAGCACAGGCAGAAGATATTGCTTCAAAAACTAATGGTGTGATTGCCGTCGAAAACAATCTCAAAGTATTTGACGATAACGAATATTACTTCAATAACTATTACGGATGGAATACATACTTTCCTCCCTATATGGTAAATGTGGCTCAAACTTATAAATCGGACAGGGAAATAAAAGACGATATTGAAAGCCAGCTTTGGTGGTCACCCTATGTAAATGAAAATGAGGTTAAAGTAACAGTAGTGGATGGTAAGGCAACGCTGGAAGGCACAGTTGATACGGAAAGGGAAAAACGATATGCAGAAATAAATGCCCTCGAAGGCGGAGCTACCAGTGTTGAGAACGACCTGGTAGTTCGATACGCTCCTTTATTATAAATCCATAGTATGAAAGCTTAATGGATATTGTCCATTAAGCTTTTTAATGAACATGTGAAATACATAGTATCATCGGTAAATTAATCGATGAAAATGTCAGACTCCGACCGGAAGGAGGAAAGGACGACGAAACCAACAACATAAAAAATATAAATATATCCAGGTTAATTAGAGTTATTCACCCTTAAAATCAATAATCATGGCTTTTAAACTACCCGAATTAGGATTTGAATACGATGCATTGGAACCTCACATTGATGCACGGACTACGGAAATACACTATACGAAACACCATGCTGCCTATTTAAAGAAATTCAATGATGCCATAGAAGGTACGGGTCTGGAAAAGAAAAGGCCATCCGATATATTTGCCGAAGTTTCCAGGTATCCCGATGCCGTAAGAAACAATGGAGGCGGATTTTTTAATCATGCATTATACTGGAAAATATTGACGCCACATCCTAAAACAATTATCGACGTCAGTTTAGCTGATGCGATAACACAGTATTTTGGAACATTGGATAAATTAAAAGAAGAATTTTCCAGTGCTGCAGCAAATCACTTCGGATCGGGATGGGCCTGGTTAGTGAAAAAAGATAATGGGGAATTGCTTGTTACTTCATCACCAAATCAGGATAATCCGTTAATGGATATCAGTCCGGTTAAAGGCACACCTATTCTGTGCCTCGATGTGTGGGAACATGCTTATTATCTGAAATACCAGAATCGAAGAGCCGATTATATTCAGGCTTTCTGGAATATTGTTAATTGGGATCATGTAGCCGAACTCTATCATATGTAAGGAAGAATCAGAACAATAAAACTATTATGAAGGATTTTCACAAACCTAGGCGTTATTTTTCTGAAGTAATCATAAGGATGGATAAAAATATTATCTGTTGTCCAATTTATAACTAATCGAGTAACTATATTATGCCTTTATTTTCTTTACAAGATTGGGTTTTAAATAATATAGCTTAAATCAAAATACCTTAGTAGGACCGAAGGCATTTAACAGATATGAAAAGCTTATTAAAAAAACATATATTCCTATTACACTTCCGTATGCGTAAACTGAACCGATAGATTTATAATAATTATGATTCCGGCAATCACTGACAATATGCCGTAAAATACCCGGATGATCCGGTAGGCATTTAAACTTTCTCTTTCAACGAGTGAAATAAAGAAAATAGTGGCCAGAATGAATATTCAGGTAACTGCTATCATTGAATATTCTGCAGGAATTAATTGTGAATGGATTACTATTAATATGAACCCTAGCACGATTTCGCTTAAACCTTCAATCAGGTAATACCAGAAAGGAACCATTTAATGTTGCTTAAAGCGAAAATGCCGATGAAAATTCCTGACAGAAGCAGGAAAATCCCGAAAAATTTACTGGTTGTACTTAAATCACCAGTATATCGGAACAGTAGAAATATGCCGAGTATCAGTAAAGTCAATCCTTATACTCAGTAACCACCAGTTTCTGAATGCAGGCCTATTCTCCATAACAAAAATCTTTTTTGCATTGTAATGAAATAGTCAAAATAGTTTTATAATGACTATTTCATTAGTTTGACGAAAATATGCCTTTCAGGTTTTGGGCTTTTCCGGGGAAATTGCCTCTGTAACCTTTCATCCGCATTTCTAAATGTTTTATTTATTACTACAGGCTTGTTATTATTTGGCAATGCCTATTACACCACAAGCTATCCTTGCACCTGCATTTCCCGTTGGCTGACTAACCAGGTCATCTTCACCGGCATGTATTATCATACCTCTGCCAATGATGGAATGTTTACCCTCGAACGAAATTACCGTATCGACCCTGTCGTAAAAGCCAACGCTATCAGCATTTACTATAATATTTCCCAGATCTCCCACATGCCTGTCTAAATCGGTTGGAGCACCATGATCCTTATTATCCGGATTAAAATGTCCTCCGGTCGAAGTACCATCAGCTGCAGTACAATCGCCATACTCATGTACATGGAAACCATGTTTTCCTTCACTTAATCCGGTAACTTTTGCTGTAATAAGAATACCGCTATCGGTTTTGGTAAAATTTACTACTCCGCTGGCCGTATTATCTTCAGTTGGATGTAAAACACAGACAGCCTTTGTTATCGGGGTTGATTCTTTAGTCTTACCAGTTTCGGATGTTTGGTAGGGTTGGCAGCTGATTATCATTCCGGAGAAAATAATCATTGATAAAACACCCATTTTAATTTTTTGCATTTTCATAATTGTTCCTCCAAGTTATCATTTGACTTAAAATGTATAAACAAAATATTTTTCCTGTTACAAAAAGATCATGCCACAAATACCTATGAGGTTATTTGTCAATTACATTTTATATATCAATTGCCCGATGTTCCATCGCTCGTTTTTCAAATCTTTTCTATCATAAAATGTGGAAAAAATACCCCATCAGTGGAAAATGACCCCATATTAAATTCCGCTTTTAAACATATCATGTTTTAGATACAGACCTTATATAAACACCATTCCGTGCAAATTGTTGATGATCTGCCGACTCGATCATCTTTTGGTACAAGGCTTGATTCAAGGATGGGTTGAACTTAAACTGATAACTTAAGAATTTATATTATGAAAATTAACCGTGCGAGTGCATTATGGAAAGGATCGTTAAAGAATGGAGTTGGAACTATACAACTCTCCTCGGTCCGGAAAGAAGTCATGTTATATACCTTTGCTTCACGATTTGAAGACGGAACAGGAACAAATCCTGAAGAGCTCATTGCTGCTGCTCATGCTGCATGTTTTTCCATGGCATTATCGGGCGTATTATCCGAAAATGGATTCGAGCCAAAATCAATCTCAACTTCCGCAGAAGTAAAAATTGAAAAAAGCAGGGAAGGATTTAAGATTTCTGAAAGTACACTTGTAACAAATGCCGAAATAGAATCGATTGATGAAGCAACCTTCATAAAATTAGCCGAAGAAGCAAAAGTTAATTGTCCGGTATCAAAGGCGCTGACTTCCGTAAAAATTATTTTACAGGCGAACCTGGTTCAATAATCTGAAAAGTATTCCGGCCGGACAGGAGCAAAGAGTAATGGCTATATTGAAGAAGATGTAACTATTAGAATAAGTGTTAATTATAAATAATTCATTATGCAAACTCCATTTACTACGGAACAATTTTTTCAGGTATTCGACCGGTATAATTTATCCGTGTTTCCAATCCAGCTTCTGATCATTATTCTTGGTATTGCCGCCATTATACTCATACTTTCCCGGGCTCCTTTTAAAAATACCTGGATTGGGGGATTTCTGGGTTTGTTGTGGATATGGATAGGAGTTGCCTACCATATTGTTTTCTTTTCCACGATAAATAAGGTGGCATATCTTTTTGGGGCAGTTTTTATTTTGCAGGGTATTTTTTTCCTGATCGAAGCTCTTATTAAGAAAAGAATTGTTTTCGAATTCAGAAAAAAACTCATTGATTATGTAGGTTACGTTTTTATCCTGTACGGATTAATTATTTATCCTGTACTCAGTTTTTTATCAGAAAAATCACTTCATCGTATTATTGCACCCGGACTTCCCTGTCCGTCGACTATCCTGACATTCGGATTTCTTATACTGACAAATCGGAAATTCCCCAAATACCTAATAATAATACCTTCCCTGTGGGCAATAATCGGGACCAGCGCTGCTTTTAACTTTGGGGTATACCAGGACTACCTTATGATTTTTGCTGTCATTGTAGCCGATATATATTTAATAACCAGAAAAAAACCCATAGAAAAATAAAGTTTTATTGTTATGGATAAGAAAATAAAAATAGAGGGGATGCAGGGCGTTATTCTTGATATGGATGGCGTTATTACACAAACAGCCAGGATACACAGGGAATCATGGAAAAAAATGTTTAACGGATTTTTAGAAAAGCAGGATAAAGTATATGATCCGATTACAGATGAGGATTATTTTACATTTATCGATGGCAAACCCAGATATGACGGAGTAAAAGATTTCCTCGAATCCAGAGACATCACATTGCCATATGGAAATCCGCAGGACCCGTCCGACAACATTACGATATGCGGATTGGGAAACCGTAAGAACAACATTTTTCTTGAACTGATTAAAAACCTGGGTGTCGATACTTATGAAGATTCTGTTAACCAGATAAAACAATGGCGAAAACATGGCCTGAAAACTGCCGTGGTTTCGTCAAGCAAAAATTGCAGGCAAATCCTGGAAACAGCAGAAATAGACGGATTATTCGATGTTCGCGTTGATGGTGTGACATTACAGGAGAAAGGTTTGAAAGGTAAACCCGAACCCGATATGTTCCTTGAAGCCGCAAGAAAGCTCCACTTGAAACCCGGAACCTGTGTAGTTTTTGAAGATGCCATATCGGGTGTGAAAGCCGGCTATAAGGGTGACTTTGCCTTTGTGGTTGGCGTAAGACATAACGGAAATAAAAACGATCTGTATAATAATGGTGCCGATATAGTAATACAAAATCTTGGTGAACTCAGGTTGCTCGATAATCCTGAGATAGAACCATATTTTACTCAATCTTTACCTTCGGTTTTTATAAATCGGTCGAAATTCAATAATCTTATTGAAGGAAAAATTCCGGCCCTGTTTCTCGATTATGACGGAACACTTACACCCATTGTGAAACAACCCGAGGACGCAATACTCTCAGAGGAGATGCGGGATACATTGAAGCAATGTGCCTCGAAATTCACTGTGGCCATAATAAGCGGCAGGGACCTCGACGATGTTAAAAATATGGTGAAACTCGATAATCTGATCTACGCCGGAAGTCATGGTTTTCGGATTTCAGGCCCCAACGGATTATATATGGAACATGAAAAAGCCGGTATCCTGGTGCCTGAACTGGATCATATCGAAAAGGAATTGCAGCGGGTTTTTAACGAAAAGATAAAAGGTGTAAAAGTAGAGAGAAAACGCTATGCAATTGCCATACACTACAGGAATGTTGCCGATGATGATATTCCGCTGATTAAAAGAAGGGTAAACAGAATGATAGCCGATCATCCCCAATTCAAAAAAGGAGAGGGGAAAAAGATTTTCGAAATAAAACCTGATGTTCAGTGGCATAAAGGGAAAGCTGTTAACTGGATACTGGAAGAACTGGATCTATCCGATACACAGAAAATAATTCCTGTTTATATAGGAGACGATGTTACCGATGAGGATGCTTTTAAATCCATTTCTGATAAAGGTATTGGTATTCTGGTCGGTTTTCACGGTAAACCCTCTGCTGCAAAATATCATTTGAGAAATATATATGAAGTTAGAAATTTCTTACAGTTGCTTGCTGATTCATCAGGAGTTTAGTACATAATGAATAATTACCTTCAAATAGTTGGAGGATTAATCATCTCACAATCACTAGTATCTAAATAAATTTTTATAAACACATATTTCACATGAATAATTGGATAATAGAATATAATGACTGGAATCCGGAATGCCATCCTACGCGAGAAGCTCTATGCACACTGGGAAACGGATATTTCGCCACACGTGGTGCTATGGAAGAGTTACCTGCCGGGGATGTTAATTATCCGGGTACTTATCTGGCCGGCGGATATAACAGGGCTGTTTCACAAATAAAAGGAAAGGAAATAGAAAATGAAGATCTGGTGAACTGGCCTAACTGGTTATTCCTGACATTTCGTATCGGTGAGCTGGATTGGCTGAATTTGAATAAACTCGAAATACTCGAATACATTGTCCGGTTAAACCTGAAGGAAGGTATATTGGAACGCAAAATGCGGTTTCGCGATGATAAGGATCATGATACCTCGATAATCAGCCGAAGGATAGTGAGTATGTACGATCCGCATGCAGCAGGAATTGAATGGACATTAATACCTGAGAACTGGGATGGTGATATTACACTGCGATCAGGAATTGACGGAAGTATTACCAATAACGGAGTGGAACGTTATAAAGCTCTGAACGGGAACCACCTGAAAATTTTGGAGACAGGTGAGATCGATGATAACAGCAACTATTTGATCAGTCAGACCAGGCATTCTAAAATCCTAATGGCCCAGAGTGCATCAACACGAATTTATCAGAATAACAATGAATTAAAAACTGAGAGCTCTGTATCCAAGAAAGAAAAATCGGTTTGGCAGGATATTAAAATTACCTGCTCCAAGCTTCAACCTGTCAGGATTGAAAAACTGGTTTCTGTTTACACTTCCAGGGATTTTGCGATAAGCGATCCATTTAACGAAGCCAAATTAAAGATCAGTCAGATCAATAATTTTAATGACATGCTGCAGGCACACATACGATCGTGGAATAATATCTGGGCACATGGCGATATTAAGATAGAGACCAATAACACTGACCTGTTGATTTTAAGGTTGCATATCTTTCATATTTACCAGACCGTTTCGCAAAACAGTATCGGACAGGATATTGGAGTCCCTTCACGCGGGTGGCATGGAGAGGCATACAGGGGCCATATTTTCTGGGACGAATTATATATTTTCCCTTATATTAATCTTCATATGCCGCAACTGGCCCGTTCACTGTTAATGTATCGCTATCTTCGTTTGACGAGAGCGCGCCAGGCTGCCGAAGAAAACGGTTACCGGGGGGCAATGTTCCCCTGGCAAAGCGGCAGTAATGGAAGGGAAGAAAGCCAGGTTATCCATCTTAATCCGAAATCGGGCCGTTGGATCCCTGACAATTCGCGGTTGCAGCGACATATAAATGTTGCTATTCCATATAATGTATGGCAATATTACCAGGCTACAAAAGATATGGATTTCCTTGCCAGCTATGGCGCCGAATTGATTTTAAATACTGCTCTGTTCTGGTCCAGCATATCAAGCTTTAACCCGAAGCGCGACCGTTATGAGATACGGGGTGTTATTGGTCCCGACGAATACCATGAACGATATCCTGAATCGGAATCACCGGGATTGAACAATAATGCATATACGAATTTTATGGCCGTATGGGTCCTGCAATACGCTCTTAATCTGCTAAAAATGTTCGACCCTGAATATGTGGATAAACTGGCAAAGAAAGTAGGCTTTTCAGACGATGATATAGAACACTGGAAAGTGTTGACAAGAAAAATGTATATTCCCTTTCTGAATGGAGATATCATCCTGCAATTCGAAGGTTTCGATGAGCTTAAAGATCTGAGTTGGAACAAGTACAGAAAAAAGTATGGCGAGATCATGAGATTGGATCGCATCCTAGAAAAAGAGAATGACTCTCCGAATTTTTATAAAGCGAGCAAACAGGCCGATGTATTAATGCTTTTTTATCTTTTTTCATCCGACCGGCTTGTTCAAATCTTCAACCAACTGGGATACGATTTCAAACGGGAAAGTATTCCGAAAAATATTGAATATTATCAGAAGATCACATCGCACGGATCCACGTTGAGCCAGGTGATACATTCGTGGGTATTTATACGGTCTGACCGTGAAAAATCGTGGAAAAGTTTTAAAAAAGCTCTTCTGAGCGATTATAAAGATATTCAGGGAGGAACTACAGCTGAAGGCATTCATCTTGGAGCAATGGCCGGAACAGTTGATATAATCCAGCGATGCTTTACCGGCATGGAAATCAGGGATGATGTATTGTGGTTCAATCCCAGATTACCTGACGAAATAAAAACGATAAAATTCCAGATCCGCTACCGGAGTCATTGGATACGACTAAAAGTTACAAAGAAAAAATTATGGATCGATTTCGATAAAGGCTGGGCAGAACCGGTTGAGATTCATGTTCAGGGGCGTAAAAAACTTTTTGAAACGGACGATGTGGAAGAGTTTGAATTAGAATAAAAGTTATCTGACAAGTGTTCATGCATTATTTACAGGATTCATCGGATTATTTCTTTTTCTTAATGAGTTTTGTCATGACAGCAAGAAAACAGTTAATGAAAAGTATGAACAATGTGGTTTCGGTAGCAAGAATATACTGATGTAAAGCTATGAACTTGACTGCAATATTCTTTAGAAAGGTTGTTTCAAGTAATACCTAAATATTTCAAAACCGGGTAAAACGCTTATGTAAGTGTGAAAAAATTCCACAATTTCAGTAATTATAATAGTTCTGAGTAAATCTGAAATTCACCGGTATTAATTGCCTTACAACGAACTTGGGAATCAAAATTTTTTTGTACATTTTTGGTACTATTTTTTCAAAGTCATATTTTAAACAGATTTATTATTATTATTTTATCAGTAACAATATTCAAACAAGAAATTTAATAAATAAATGATTCATGTTTATTTTGCTTTATATTATCTCAAAGAATGGAGTACCATCAGTAATTATAACTTATAATTTTAAATGAATAGGATTAATTTCGATACTCATGAAAAATGATGAAACGCTGGCAGGGCTGATAGCTATGTCATGCGTTTATTTAAAGAATCAATAAGTATTTAAATCATTGAAATGAAGAGAAGCTTTTTCTGTGCTGAAGAAATTCAGGATGAAGCCATCAAGTGTCG
>CAYUAV010000004.1:0-9993 GCA_964442665.1 uncultured Bacteroidales bacterium | reverse complement strand
GATCGGATGAAAGCTTATATTATGGAACTGGCCAGTAATGAAACTACCAGAAAAATGCATGCCAGAAAAGATATCGTTAAGATGGGGGAAGAGATGTTACCCGATGTCAAAAAATTGTTGTCGGCTAAAAATAAAACCCTCGAGTGGGAGGCTGCTAAAATACTTCAACAAATCGGGAGCATAGAATCCATTCCCGACCTGATCGGATTGCTGGAAAACGATGATTTTGATATACGGTGGATAGCTGCCGAAGGATTGATAAAGATCGGCAGAAAAAGTATTGTTCCCTTGCTAAGGGTAATTCTGAAAAATGGCGATTCGGAATTTCTGAGGTTAGGAGCTCATCATGTATTAAAGGCATTGTTCAATAATAAGGAGAAGAAAAAATATCTCTCATTACTCATTGCCCTTAAAGCAACATTTATTGCTGGGGGTATAACTCTCTTTGAAGCAAACAGGTATCTCGAGGATTATCATCAGAGAAACCTGGCCTGATAAATTATTAATGTTAGTTTATATTTTTACAGTACTTAATGAAATTGTATTGATTATAGCATATATACAGTACCATACAAATGAATATATTACTGGAAACCGGAATTGTAATTATTTTCGGTTTTTTGATGGGTGAAGCTGCAACGCTTATCAAATTGCCAAAAGTATCGGGATATATAATAGCAGGTATACTTTTAAATCCCGGTTTTTTTCATATACTTCCTGAAGATTATCCGGATAGCACAGCTCCGCTTATCAATATTGCTTTGTCATTTATTACGTTTTCCATTGGAGGCTCTTTGTCAATCACCAAAATTCGTTCTTCGGGTAAGGTAATCCTCTGGACTACATTATCTGAAGCGGTTTTTGCATATATTTTTACAGGTATTCTGACTTTTCTGGCCATTTTCTATTTTTTTAACTTATTCAGTTCATGGTCTGTTTGTCTGGCAATAAGTCTTATTCTGGCGTCACTGGCAGCCCCTACCGACCCTTCGGCTACACTGGCTATCACAACTGAATTTAAAGCTAAGGGTGAAGTTAGTTCGACAATTCTCGGGATTGCGGCATTTGATGATATCATGGGAATAATCCTCTATACATTTAGTCTTTCATTTGCCAAATTTTTTCTGGGCGCTTCCGGTACCAGTTTTTTAACAACAATGACCGATTTGGGTTGGAGCATTGGAGGGGCAGTACTATTAGGTATTGTATTTGGCATAGTGTTTAATTACGTAGTGCATTTATTTGATAAAGAAACTGAAGGTGCACTGATAGTGATAATTTCAGGGATTCTTTTTCTTTGCTATGGCACTGCAAATATTTTCAATTTCGATGAATTACTCTCCACTATGGTACTGGGAATCGTGGTCGTGAATTACAACAAACATCAGAAAAAGATATTCACTATTATAGAGCGTTACACTGATGAACTCATTTTTGTAATATTTTTTACGCTATCGGGATTGCACCTCGAATTATCTGCCCTGGCAGGAAGTACGATGCTAATTGCCGTATTTGTTATTGCCAGAGCTTTGGGAAAATATACAGGGACTTTCACAGCAACTACCCTGACACATGCATCTTCCAATATCAGGAAATATACAGCCGGAGGGCTGTTTCCGCAAGGGGGTATTGTAATTGGTCTGGCCCTGATCCTGGCCAAAGTAAAAACTGTTGCTCCTTATGCTTCTTTGCTGATCGGTGTCGTTATAGGGGCTGCCGTGATCCACGAGCTTTTCGGGCCGGTTATTTCAATGACCGCGCTAAAAAAGGCCGGCGAAATTCATTGATTATAAAAAATATTCCGGAATTACTCAATAAATTTATATGATTGATTTGTTCGAGGGACATTCATTCTTCAATTTATACACTGTATTTTCTGTTAGTACAAAAATTGATACCAGAGACAATACTAATCGTTATTGTTGATTTCTTAAATTTTTCCGGAGAATTATATCGAATTCGATAGTTACCAGATCCCTTACCTGTATCATGCCAAAAAGCTTTTCCGGAGGCGTAAGCCCGAAATCCGTAAGATTTATATTTGCATGTCCGCTAATCAGAATTCTTTCGGAAGTCCGGTTTTTAATCATATAATCGGCAGGAATCGTGTTTGATGTTCCGGCCAGTGTAAGTTGCAAGAAAAGACCAGGCGATGTGCCCATAACGATTTGACGGAAAATGATTCTTTTGAACTGGATTTGAATAATAGGATATTTTTCGGCTTTTAGAAGATTGCGAAAATCCTCGAGCATCATTTGGTTTTCGCCTTCGAATTTCAACACGGGAATTTTATATATCACAAGATCGGTATCGGCTTTACAGATAGGTGTTCCGTATCCCGGTGGTATGGAGTCATCGAAAGGGATAAAATAGGTAAATTGTAATGTATTGACATTGGTTCGTCCTGTTATAATGACCCGTTTTAAAAAACACCTCCACTCGATATCCGGTTGTACTGTTCGCTGTGCAAAATTTGTTTGTGGGAAAACAAAAAGGGATAGGCCGAACAGGCAAAATACAATTCGGAATTTGGATCTCTTCAGGCTTTTTATGATAGTATTAAAATAACTATAATAATCAGGAATCATCTTTATTTTTTTCGATATATTTCAAATAAATAAAGGATTGCAGGATTTACTATGAAATAAATCCTCTTTTTCAAATATGATAACGCAAATGTAGTTCGAATTATTAATAAATCCCGAGAAGAAACAGATAGGACAATCGTTTGCAAGAAGGCAATGAAAATTCCTTTTATATTATTTATCTGATAAGGGGTGTTTTGAGCAATAATACTCCAATCATTATGATGAGTGTCAAGTTGAGAGATGGGAAAACACCGAAATTAATAACCGGTTTCAGGTTTGACTTTTATATTTCCCCATATACTCTGCTTTGTCAAGGGACAATCCGTTGATGGCTTCATAAAAACTCTGACCATCGGTTATTGATTCCGGAGGTAATTTTTTCCTTAATGCAAAAATTCTGAAAAAGTATCGGTGCTCACTGCCTCGCGGAGGACATGGACCTCCATATCCTGTTTTTCCGAAATCATTTTTTGTCTGAATAGCGCCATTATCAAGTTTTTTTTCAATAGGAATGATTTTTTCCAGTTCGCGACAGTCAGCCGGAAGGTTATAAATGATCCAATGTGTATAGGTTCCCCCCGGAGCATCAGGATCTTCCATTATTAATGCGAATGTTACAGTGCTTACAGGCGCCTCATCCCAGTGCAGGGGAGGAGATATGTTATCTCCGTCACAGGTGTGTTCAACCGGAATAGACCGGCCATATTCAAAAGCCCTTGAAGTAATGTTAAAAGCCATAGTAATTCTTTTTTGGATTTATTTTTTGGTCTGATCTGATAATTTCTGTAATGTCTTTTGTAGTTCTTCCAACGAATTGCCAGCTTCATTGAATTTCTTTTGTTGCATAAAATCCAGGTAGTCTTCAAAAGCATTGTTTGCTTTTTGAATTAATTCATTTACTGAACCTGAAATGGAGAAGCCCTCTTTTGCAGTTCCGATTTCAACAGGTTTTTCTCCTTTCAATAAATTATTCAGAGCCTCATTAAAAGTTTCTGCATAGCTTAATTGATCATCGTGCATTATGGCAACCAGTCGTAATTCCGGATAAGCAGCAGTTTGAGACCGCAAGTAAATCGGCTCGACATATAAAATAGTTTTGTCTATAGGAATTACCAGTACATTTCCTCTGATAACGTTTGAGCCTCGCTGATCCCAAAGAGTCAGCTGACCCGAAAGATAGGAGTCCTGGTCGATCTTGGTTTCCATCTGCTGTGTGCCCAGTACACGTTTTTCTTTAGGGAAATTATAAGCTAAAAATCTTCCATAGTTATCGCCATCACACATTCCGGCAATCCATCCAATCATAACCTGTTTGTCCTTCGGGGTAAATGGAAGCATTAAAACAAACTCCAACTCAGTACTTCCCGGTTGTTCCCACATTATATAGTAGGGTTCGACAGGCTGTACCTTGCCATAATAATTTTCAGTAGCCCTGACCCATAAATCTTCCTGGTTATAGAATACCGTGGGATCTGTCATGTGATATTTTGTATACGTTAGTCCCTGGACCAGCAGCATATCCGAGGGATACCGAACATGCTTTCGCAATCCTTTGGGCATTTCGTTTTCATTTTTAAACAGTCCTGGGAATATTTTATCATACACCTGTATAAGGGGATCTTCTTTGTCGAAAATATAGAGGTCTACATCGCCGTTATAAGCATTCACAACTATTTTAACGGAATTACGGATATAATTTTTTCCGATCAGGGATTGGTTTATCAGATTATGCTGACCCTGTATATTTGATTCCTGCGGATATCCTATTCGTTCATCCGATACATAGGGTTCACTATAGGGATAATATTCTGTTGAAGTATACGCATCAAGGATCCAGTATAAATTGCCATTACTGAGTACAATATAAGGATCATCGTCAAAATACAGGAATGGGGCAATGTTTTTTATACGGTCCCGTATCTGGCGGTGTATCATGATCCTGCTCTCTTTTGTCGGATATCCCGAAAACAGGAATTTCGTGCCGCCGTATTTCCATCCAAAGAGAACTTTTCGCCATGCATTTGATATCGGAATGCCACCGTTTCCCTTGTAATGGGCATAAATATTGTCTTCGCCGCTTGGATAATCAAACTCTTCTTCCTTTGTATTAACTATAACATAATCAAGGCTTAGCTCCCCGTAGTATAATTCAGGGCGCGTAACTTCAAGTGATTTGAATTTGGATACGGGTGGAATATCCTTGATCAGTAGGTTCGGCAATCCTTCGGGTGTAAATTCATTTACCTTGTTCAGTACAATACCATAGCCGTGTGTATAATTAAACCGTTTATTGATAAAGGTCTGGCTTTGTATGGGTAAATTATCGGGATTCATTTCCCTGGCGGAGATCATAACCTGGCGGTAAGTACTATCGATAGTGTACCGGTCAATATCCACATCTGCAAATTCGTAGTATAGCCTGATCTCCTGGAACTGTTTGAATACATCATCCAGGGCCCGGTAGTCCCATAGACGTATATTGGAAAAGATATTTTCATTTTTCTCGACATCCAGTTCGGAAAGATCTTCGGAAACCGGAAATTCATTTACTTCAACAGTATTCAGTTTAAATCCCTCCCTTGTGAAATTTACATTGTTGACAATATAAGGTTTTTCTACACGGAGTTCATTAGGCTCAACTTTGAGCCACTGGAACAGCAGGGGCACGACTATCAAAAAAATCAACCAGAGCAGGAATATGAAGCCCGGAATTGCGAATATTTGTGAAATAACACTTTTATCGCTCTTTTTTAAACGGATAAGGCTATACAATCTTTTCCTCAGGCTGGGTACAAACATTATAAATCCAGCGATTATTGTTACAATTGAAATCGTGAGTAAAAGTGGAAGCCGAATATGATCATCAGTCCATCCCGGTCCGAATACTACTCCGTGTTGGGAAAATAACAAACCAAAACGCCTCAGATATTTTCCCAAACCTAAAATTAACAAAGCAAAACCTACACTGATATATATTGAATGCGCAGGAGATAATTCTTCATTTACAGTATAAGCTTCATTTGAGTTTTCGGAGGCTTTCAATATGCCTATAAATGATGCGCCAATTGAAATGATACTTAATATTAAGAGTATCTGATAAATTGAAAGGTAGAAGGGGTAATCAAACAGATAAAAGCTCGTCGACATGTTAAGTATGGGTTCATGGATTGTTGTGGGAACCTTATTTATGAATTTAAGGAAAATATCCCATCGGGTAAACCACCATGTTCCGCCAATAATGCCGCCTAAAACAACAGCAAGCTGCCGGAAATATTTTATTCCGTTTTTAAGGCTGTAGGTTAACAGCATAACGATGAGAGCACTTATCAGAAATCCCGCGATAAACAGGCCTATTTTAGTAAGCCACAGTTTCCAGAAGCGTTCGTTATAATCAAGTTGCTTAAACCATAACATCTCGCCCCAGAAACTCATAAACCAAAAGAATAATAGGGTTATAATTCCTAAAGTAATGCCCAGTGCAACTAATGGAGTTCTCTTGAGTGTGCTTCCTCTTATGATAATAAACACGGAGAATCCAAGTAACAGAATCAGTAAAAGTATATACATAGCGTGTAGTTTAGTTGAATAAAAAAACCATAGCATTTTTCAATGGACATAGAGTATGCCAAATACAATCATTTTGCACAGCACTATTGGGAAGTATGTTTTAAATAACCGGTATAATTTGCTAATTCTGAAATACTTTACATGAATGGTTCTATGTTTGGCAGCAGTTTTATTAAATGATAATGCTTGTTATTGCTCAATCATAAATTATGAATTTCACCGTGCAGTCATTCTTTTAGAAGTAAAACCAACAGGTAATGAGGAATTATTTCACATAATTGGGTATATAATTACACATGGAACAGTATTAACTATTTTAAACTTAAATCCTGTAGCAGGTAAGTATCACGTGAAACAATATCAGGAAAGTTTTAAAAATAAAAAACGTTCGTGCCTTATACCTGAAATCGGGGACGATGAAATTATAAAGGATTATCAGCTATTATTTTTCTTCAGTCATCCGGTCATTCGCTGGAATAAATCAATAAATGGCATTTATATTGACTATAGTTTTTTTAGCTGGTTAATCATAACCATTTACACATTAATTAAGACCATTCAACATGAAAAATTCACTAAAAATTGGTAAACCTTTCGGAATAACTATTTCGATCCATTGGACTTTTTTATTCTTAATAATATGGATAGTTGCAATCGATTTAGGCAGGGGATTAAATTCCCAGCAGATTATGATGTCGGTATTATTTGTTCTGGCCCTGTTTATTTGTGTTGTGCTCCATGAACTGGGTCATTCACTGACTGCCAAGGCACTTGGTGGCGATGTAAAGAGCATTACCTTATTACCCATAGGCGGTATGGCCAATATCAAAAAAATGCCTGATAAACCGAGGGAAGAATTTCTGATTACCATTGCCGGACTTCTTGTTAATGTAGTCATTGCTTTAATACTCTGGCTTATTCTCAGTTCCCTGGGACCTGTGCACCTCACCCAAATCGATTTTACTGCCATTACCACAAAAAACTTTTTTTTAATGCTGATGGTAGTTAATCTTATACTGGTTGTATTCAATCTTATCCCTGCATTCCCCATGGATGGCGGTCGCCTGCTACGGGCTGTCTTATCATTTAGAATGAACAAAGTCAGGGCCACCAGTATTGCTAAAACCGTTGGGAAAACTTTTGCAGTGGCTTTTGTTATTTTAGGTTTATTTTATAATCCCTTTCTGATCGTTATTGGAATTTTTGTATTCCTTGGCGCCCAGGCAGAATATGAGATGGTCAGGTATCACGATGTGCTCAATAAGTACAAAGTTGAAAATTTGATCAGTACCAATTTTAAAACCCTTGATGCCGAAGATTCGCTTGAAACAGCTGCAAATACACTTATACATGGAAGTGATAATGGATTTGTAATAAAATCCGGGAACGGGTTTCAGGGCATACTTACAAAAGAGCACCTTATCAAAGGACTTACAAAACTTGGCAATCATGCCAAAATAAAAGAGGTAATTAGTGAACCCGTTTATTCGGTTGATCCGGGTAAGCCTCTAAATACTGTTTTTGAGGAGATGATCAAACATAAATATCAACTGGTACCGGTATTTTCGAATGGCCATTTTGAGGGAATACTCGATATGGAAAACATCAAGGAACTCATTATGGTAGAACAGGCAGAAAGAAATTATGCATAGCATTATTTGAGACGATTATTGATTTTTCATCGTAATAATTTCTCTGACTGTACTAAAGTCAAGTTGTTCCTGAAGCTTCTCTGCCTGACTCAGCTAATTGTCCCAGGATGACAGAATTTACATTCCAAAACAGAAAATCTCCGATAGGCCGATTTCTGTAAAACCTCAATATTATTCGTATTTAATGACTTCAACAGGGCATTCTTCAGCTGCCTCTTTAATCTGATCTTCATATTTGGAATAATCCACACCTTGCTTTACTACGGCTTCATCCTGTAATTCAAATACTTCCGGACATATATCTTCGCAGACACCACATGCAGTGCAGCCTTCTTCAATCCAAACTTTTTTAATTGCCATAATGGGTATTTTTTAAATGTTATTTAATAGGTTATAGTACTTTAATATTCAACCCGGGTACAAAATTAACATCTGTAACATATTATACAATGAATTTCCCTGTTTGAAGCAGCTTTCTTCCGTGATACCAAAAAATCATGCCAGAGAGAACAATTACGAAAAAACATCTTAGATATAGTTTTAACTGCAGATGAGATTGTATATTAGGTTAACATGTTGATTTCCAGTTTTCTTTCAAGTTGTTCCAGAATGGGTAGCTGTCCGCTTAAAATTTTTTTCTTCGCTGAATCAAAAGGAAACCACTCCGCTTTATCCACTTCCGGAAATTCCTTGAAATTACCTGATTTTGGGGGCCATTCCATTTCGAAATAATTACTTTTAATTTCGGTTGCCGGGATTTGGGCTTCAACGGCCCACGAAAAGATAATTTTTCCGCCGGCTTGTTTAACAGGTTCCAGATCGATAAATTTACCTATGATTTCAAATCCGGTTTCTTCTCGAAACTCTCTTTTAGCCGCCTCAAACGGTTCTTCTGCATTTTCGAACTCACCTTTCGGAATGGACCAGGAATGAAGTTCTTTCTTTGCCCAGTAAGGACCTCCGGGATGTACAAGCAAAACTTCATATTGTTCCCCGGCTGTTCTGTATGCTAATATGCCAGCACTTTGTTTTGCCATATACTATTTTTTTAAGGATTTATTCGCTTCATCCCTTAAGTGTCTTGTGAAAGTAATAATTTTTTGAAAAACGATCGGTATGTATACATACTGTAGAAATTATTACCCATAACATAATTATCAATGGAATTATTCATAAAGAACTGATTTAATAAAAAAGTTATAATCCATACAGTATCAGATACCATAATAGTTTCGGAACAGAAATGATGACTACTGATTTCCCTTTGGTATCCCTTTTGCATAAAGGGAATTAAGAAACTTATTCATACTAATAAACTTGAATATTTATTATTAAACCATTTTTACCTGTCGCGGTTTAATATTTAAATACATATAGGAAAATCTAAAAAGAGCAGAACAGATGATATTTATACCTGAAATTCGAAAACTGTTTTGTTAACTTTAAAACTATGGGATTAAATATTGCATTAATTTATGGTTCGGTGCGCGAGGAACGGCAGGGTATCAAAGCAGCAAGATATTTACTCCGTATGTTTAAAGAGAGGAATCATAATGTCTCATTTATCGATTCGCTTATCTATGCCTTGCCTTTACTGAATTATATGTACAAAGAATATAAAACCGTCGAGGCTCCTGAGAATATGAAAAAAATTTCAGCTATGCTCGAAGCTGCTAATGCATTTGTTGTTGTAACGGGTGAATATAACAACAGTATTCCGCCTGCACTAAAAAATACGTTGGATCATTTTCAGAAAGAATATTTATTTAAACCCAGTGCCATAGCCAGCTATTCTTCCGGAAACTTTGGCGGAGTGAGAGCCGCCGTACAAATGCGTATAATTCTGGGAGAATTGGGCACACCTTCAATTTCCACGATATTGCCATTTCCTAAGGTAGAGGAATTATTTGACGATAACGGGAATATAAAAAATAAAAATCTGTTATCTTATACAGATCAGTTTAGCAATGAATTAGAGTTTTACGCAAATGCTTTAAAAATTCAGAGAGAACAAGGTGTTCCTTTTTAAATTAAAACTTAAAGAAAATATACCGAATGTAATATGAGCAATAAATTCAGGAGAATAAATACAGAACAACTGTCGGATCAAAGGACTTATCCGGGGGTAAAAGTATTGGATCTGAGATATGTTAATGCTTACAATGGTTGGAAAGAAAAAGATGAAG
>CAYUAV010000003.1:0-26900 GCA_964442665.1 uncultured Bacteroidales bacterium | reverse complement strand
CTCCTCGTTTTGTTTTTGCTGCATAAGTCTCATTTTACCCTCAGCATTAAAAGCTTTAATTATTCGTAAACCGCCCAATGTTTCTTCAATTGTTGAAAGAATTTCCCCCATTTTTGTTTGTGCTCTGAATGAAGCCTGTCGCAATTTTTTACCGATTATACCTATCAGAGCGCCGGCAGCAGGGAAAAGAATAAAGACAAAAATGGTCAGCTGCCAGCTCATAAAGATCATTGCAATCACGGTAATGAGTATAATAATCGGGTTTTTAAAAAACATATCCAGCGAGGTCATAATCGAACTTTCAATTTCAGTAACATCGCCGGTAATCCGTGCAATAATATCGCCCTTCCGTTCTTCTGTAAAGAATCCGATAGGCAGATCGACTACCTTCCGGTACAGCATGTTTCGGATATCACGTACCACATGATTCCTGATAAATACCATCGTAAGACTTGCAAGATAATGGAATCCCGTCTTTAGGAGGACCATTAAAATGAAGAATAATCCGATGAACATAAGGATTTTAAAAGCACCATAATTTGCCGATAATTGCTGTACAGACGCATAGAGGTTATTTACCAGAACATCGCGAAGGTTGCCCAGATCAGAAAATGAAAAATGAATTTCACGCATTTGATAGCTGGCCGATTTGGTACCGAATAGAATTTCGAGTAGAGGAATGACGGTAATAAAGGAGAATAATCCGAAAATAGTCCCAAACAGATTAAACAGAACGTTAAATCCGATGAGTTTTTTATAGGGGGGAAGAAACCGGCGAAATAATTTGAAAGCGTCTTTCATGTTCAGATACCTGTATAGTTTGATGGAGTGATGGATTTTAATTCTTTTTTCACTTCATTGCTAACTGATAACGAATCGATGAAAGCCGATATTTTTTCCCGGGTGATTTTTTCCCGGGTCCGGGTAAGTTTGAGTAATGTTTCATACGGATTATGATAACCTTCGCGACGAAGGATGGTCTGGATCCCTTCAGCAACAATGCTCCAGTTTTCTTCCAGATCAGCATCGATTTTTTCCCGGTTGAGTATGAGTTTAGCCAATCCCTTCTGAATTGATTTGAAGGCAAGAAGTGTATGTGCAAGCGGTACACCAATATTGCGCAAAACCGTTGAATCGGTTAAATCTCGCTGCAATCGTGATACAGGAAGTTTTTCGGCAAGATGTGAAAACAAGGCATTGGCTACTCCGAGGTTTCCTTCGGCATTTTCAAAGTCGATAGGATTTACCTTATGTGGCATGGTTGAAGAACCTATTTCGCCTTCTTTAATATTTTGTTTGAAGTAATCCATCGATATATAAGTCCATATATCCCTGCAAAAATCGATCAATATGGTATTTATGCGGCTTAAAGCCTGAAATGAGGCTGCCAGATTGTCGTAATGTTCAATTTGTGTTGTTGTCTGTTGCCGCTCAAGGCCGAGGATCTGGTTCACAAATGCATTGGCAAATTCGATCCAGTCGATCTCGGGATATGCAGCATGGTGGGCATTAAAGTTGCCGGTAGCACTACCAAATTTGGCGGATACCGGTAATTGTTTAAGTTGAGCAGTCTGGGTTTGTAACCGTTCGATAAAAACCCTGATTTCTTTGCCCAGGCGGGTCGGTGATGCCGGTTGGCCGTGTGTATGAGCCAACATGGGGATTTCATCCCACTCAAGACTCATATTGATAAGGGTATCGGTCAGTTGCTGTAATACCGGGAAATAAATATTTGTGAGAAATTCCTTAAAAGACAAGGGAACGGCAGTATTGTTTATGTCCTGTGAAGTAAGCCCGAAATGTATATATTCCTTATACTTTTCGAGACCTGATTTGTCGAATTGTTTCTTTAGAAAATATTCAACAGCCTTGACATCGTGATTCGTAGTTTTTTCAATTTCTTTAATTTCGGCAGCATTCTTTTCAGTGAAATTATGATAGATTTCACGAAGTAATTCATAATGTTCTTTTTCAACACCCCTGAGTTGGGGAATTTTATAACGGCTGAGGGCAATGAAATACTCAATTTCAATTCGTATTCTGTATTTCATCAGAGCATATTCAGAGAAATAGGGAGCCAGCTCTTTCACTTTTCCCCAATAACGACCATCAATCGGCGAAATAGCTGTAAGTGCATTTAAATCCATATTGCTCAATTTAAATTAAGTTCAAAGTTAGAAAAAAATAGGAGAGGTCAATTTGCAGTTACTGTTTTCAGGCTAAATTATAGTTATGGCGTATTGAAATTGAAAGTTATATTTGCGAATTACGCTGCATTCTTTAATTTCGTTCCTAATCAATTATTAAGAAAATGAAATTATCATTGTATAGTAAAATCGGACGAATCTTAATACTATTGTTGTGTTTCCAAATTTTTGACGCTTCCGAAATGGCTGACAATCCGGAAAATAATCCGGCAACAAACGATTCGGTTGTTAAAGGGATTGTTAAATCGGATACGGGACTTGTTTATATTTTTGAGATCAGGAAAGAGATTGCAAAACCTGTTTGGCGTCTTACGCAGGAAGCATTTGATAAAGCCAAAGCACTAGGGGCCGATTATATTTTAATTCATGTCAATACTTACGGAGGGATGGTAAATATTGCCGATTCCATACGCACGCGGATACTCAATTCTTCTATTCCCGTCATGGTATTTATCGATAATCAGGCTATTTCGGCCGGGGCTCTTATTTGTATTGCTGCCGATAGTATCTACATGAGACCCGGAGGCAGTATTGGTGCGGCCACGGTTGTCGATCAGTCGGGAGCTCCCGTTCCCGATAAATACCAGTCATTTATGCGATCAACCATGCGTGCAACCGCTGAGGCACATGGAAAAGATACCATTATTAAAGGTACCGATACCACGTATGTATGGCGTCGTGATCCGCATATTGCCGAAGCCATGGTCGATCCACGACTTGTAGTAAAAGGAGTTGTTGATTCGGGGAAAGTGCTTACACTTACAGTTGATGAAGCGATCCAGGTAGGATATTGCGAGGGTAAGGCAAACAGTATTAGTGAAGTACTAAAGATAGCAGGTTTATCGAACTACAGAACTGAATACTATAAACTTAGCAGTATCGATTCCATTATCTTATTCCTTTTGAATCCGATTGTTCAGAGTATTCTGATTTTATTGATAATTGGAGGAATTTATTTTGAACTGCAGACTCCCGGAGTCGGATTTCCGCTGGGTATTGCTGTGGTTGCAGCTTTACTTTATTTTGCCCCGCTCTACATTGAAGGACTGGCGCAAAACTGGGAAATACTTGCTTTTGTTGCAGGGATTGTTTTGCTTGCGCTTGAGATATTTGTGATTCCGGGATTCGGAATTGCCGGCATCTCAGGGATTCTTTTAATACTTCTCAGTTTAACTCTTGGCGTGATCGATAATGTAGTTTTCGAATTTAAAGGAATTGCAGCGTTTTCAATAGTAGCCAGGGTATTTGCACGGATTTTAATTACAGTTTTCGCAGGATTTGGATTATCCCTATGGATAAGCCGCAAAGTCGGAACATCCGGATTTTTCAAGGGTTTATCCCTTGATGCACAACAGGAACGCTCAGAGGGATTTATCGGAATCGATACACACCAGAAAGATATGATAGGCAAAACAGGCATAGCTTATACTGTACTCCGGCCCTCCGGTAAGGTCCGGATCGAAGGCGAACTTTTCGACGCCATGGCAGAAGTGGGATATATTCAAAAAGGTGAAACGGTAAAAGTAATTCGCGACGAAGCCGGGCAGTTGTATGTAATAAAATCATAATAGTGTCTGTTATATTAATATTTGGAATACCATTGAATAACCTTTGAGTATAGAGTCTCGTACCATGTTTGATAGTATACACAAGTAATAAGAGCTGTTTACAGAATTACTTCATGAAGGCGTACATATGGCTAAAGCGGATAATGGTGATTCTTCTTGTGTTAATTGCACTGGGAGGTATTAAGGGTATCGATCTGTATCGTAAAGCCTTTGCGCCTGACTTTTTTGTGCCCGGGAACAAAAAGGTCTATCTTTATATAGCTACCGGTTCAACCTATGAAGAAGTTATCACCAAAATAAAAGCGTTAAAAATTGTCAAAAATATTAAATCACTGGAATGGACAGCTGAGAAAAAAAATTACCCGAAACACATTAATCCCGGAAGGTATCGCATCAGAAACCGGATGAGCAATAATGAATTCATCAATATGCTGCGATCCGGAAGACAGGAACCTGTAAAATTGACTTTCAACAATATTCGCACGCTTGGACAATTTTCGGCACGCATAGCTCAGCAACTTGAGTTCGATGCTCCAACACTTCTTGACCTGTTACATTCAGATTCTATTCAAAAAGAATACGGTTTTAACAGGTATACAATCAGTTGTATGTTCATTCCAAACACCTATGAATTTTACTGGAATACACCGGCCGATAAATTCATTGAGCGTATGAACAAGGAATACGAGTCGTTTTGGAATATCAAGAGGAAGCATAAAGCCGATAAGCTGAATATGACCAGGGAAGAAGTTATAACACTGGCCTCTATAGTTGAACAGGAAACCGACAAAAGTGATGAGAAGGCCAGGGTGGCCGGAGTATATTTAAACCGATTGAAAAAAGGTATGCGGTTGCAGGCCGATCCTACGGTAATATTTGCAGTGGGAAACTTCAATATTAAACGGGTTTTAAGTGTACATTATCAAATAAGTTCTCCATATAATACATACAGGATTGACGGACTTCCTCCCGGGCCCATCTGCTTTCCTGAAATTGAGTCGATTGATGCAGTGCTAAATTACGAGAATCATAATTATTTGTATATGTGCGCAAAACCTGATTTTTCAGGATATCACGTTTTTGCCCGATCGCTTTCCGAACACAACCGGAATGCCGAATTATACCGCAGGGAACTTAACCGAAGGAGGATTTATCGGTAATTGTCAAAAAATTAAATCGGAATAGGTTATTTTTTACAATTCAGCGTTTTAATTTTATTCAAAATTTTCATAATGGATAAAATCAAGTTTGGTACGGATGGCTGGAGAGGTGTTATAGCAAAAGATTTTACACTTACCAATGTTGCTAAAGTAGCCTATGCTCTTGCACGATGGCTTACCGGGAAATATCAGAATCCTACGGCTGTTATTGGTTACGATTGTCGTTTCGGTGGTGAAATGTTCATGGAAGCTTTTGCGAAAATACTGGCTTCGAAGAATATCCGGGTTTACATTTCAGAGAATTTTGTGACCTCACCCATGGTCTCACTGGGTGTTTTAAAACTTAAGGCTAACTGCGGAGTAATGATCACTGCCAGCCATAATGCACCTGAATTTAATGGCATTAAACTAAAAGGCGACTATGGAGGTCCGATGCTCGACCGTGATATTAAGGATATAGAAAATCTGATTTCATCCGATTATGAATTTGACCTGGAAATGCTCAACTGGAATTACCTGGTTGAGCATGGATTGATTCAATATATCAATCTGGAAGCTATTTACTTAAAAAACGTACGCGAAAATTTTGACATTGATAAACTGAACAATTCAAAGCTCCGGTTTGCTTTTGATGCTATGTTTGGCAGCGCACAGAATGTTTTTAAGAGATTAATGCCTGCAGTAACCCTCTACCGTTGCGAAGTAAATCCTTCATTTATGGGTATTCCTCCGGAACCCCTGGCAAAAAATTTACATCTGATTGAAGAGCATATATGGCAGTTTCATGATTTTGATGCCGCGCTTGCCGTTGATGGTGACGGCGATCGTCTTGCATTATTCGACGAGAAGGGCAACTATCTCGACAGTCATCATGTGCTTTTACTTATCATTTACTACCTGGCCGAATATAAAAAACTTACCGGTAAAGTAGTAGTTAGTGTATCAGTCAGCAATAAAATAGAATTGCTATGTGCTCATTACGGCCTCGATGTTATACGCACTCCCATCGGATTTAAGGAAATAACCGGTATCATGTTGAATGAAAATATTCTTGCCGGTGGTGAGGAAACCGGAGGAATTACAGTTGGAACTTACCTTCCGGAGCGCGATGGTATTTGGATAGGGCTGAGTATATGGAGCTGGCTTGATGAAACCGGTAAAAAACCCAGTGAACTGAGGGAAGAAATTTATTCTATTGTCGGACCCTTTGCCTATGAAAGACTCGATATCGATCTGAATAAAAATACTCGAAATAAAGTGCTGGAGAATTGTAAGAATAATTCTTATTCCGAGTTTGGTGAATTTCTTGTTACCAGTGTAAAACCTATTGATGGATACAAGTTCCAGTTAGGCGAAGAGCAGTGGGTAATGATCAGGGCTTCCGGCACCGAACCCGTGATCAGAATATATGCTGAGGCTGAGAATCGTGAACGGGTAATATCGATTATTAATGCAGTCGTAAACCGGATTAGCGCCGGCTAGGATATACCATCTAGCCGGATAATTTGTTTGACAATTCAATTCAAACATGGCATACATTTTTTGGACATTCTATTTTTTACGATGGGCACAAAAGAACTTACTGTTATCATTGATAAAGCAAAACCGGTAGATGCTTCAATTTTAACTGAAATTGCATTTGCTGCCAAACGAGCCTGGAAATATCCTGAACGTTATTTTGAAATCTGGGAAAAGGAGCTGACAATTTCACCCGAATACATTCATAAAAATATTGTTTTTGTGGCACGAAGTCAGAATCTTGTCGTCGGATTCTATTCCATCGCACATAACCCGGATGATCGCTTTTCTGGAGAGGTGTTTATAAAAAAAGGATTTTGGATGGAGCATATTTTTGTTTCTCCCGATTATCAGCAAATGTGTATAGGGTCGAAACTTGTTGAACATGCAAAGTCAACCTGCAGAATTAAAGGAATTCAAAAACTGCAAATATTTGTCGATCCTTTTGCCAGAGACTTTTACGAGAAAATTTGGGCTGTATACAGTTATAATTCCAAATCATCGATACCTGGCAGAAGCATACCGGTATATGAGTTATGGCCATGAATAAATGATTATAGAATCCGGGAATTACCTTTCCGGCTATTTACACACTTATTACGATCAGTAGTACAGGAAATTGAACGAAAGAAGAATTGCTTTACCGGAAAGTTAGTTGTATATTTACAAAGCAAAAGTGACGCGGAAAGGAAAGGAAATTGTGGTTTTTGTTGTATTTAATTTGAATATCTTCTATCCAAAAAGTGATTTTTCTGTTGTTAAGTGATGTGAATAGTAGTTGCAGGGTCTTCATGAACCTTTACTATTTAGGGAATGGAAAAGAAAATTGAATATAAGCTTGATGCTCCTCAGGGTATATTCTTTAAATATTATTATGGAGATATTTATTTTAAAGATTTGGAATTATCTTGGGAAGACATAATAAAGAAAAAATTGATCCCGTCAACAATTAAAAAATTCATACTGGATTACAGGCAAGCCAATATCAGGTTCGATGCTTCAAAGGCTGCAACAATAGCCCGATTTTACGTGACACATGATCAGATTTTCAGCCATTCAAAAATTGCACTGATCATGGAAAAACCCGAACAGGTAGTATTTCCCATGCTTGTCGAAGCTGAAGGAGAGAACTTTGCAGTAAAACCTTTTTATACTATTGAAGCAGCACTTGAATGGTTGATTTAAGGTATTGATGATACCTTAAACATAAGAGTTATTCACATATAATCTTTGGAATAAAGGATAAATATGACTTTAATTCTCAAATGGTTATAATTATAATTCAGATCATGCACCTTACAATCTGAATTTGAATGGCGTCAGAAAGAAGTTTGTAAATCGTGAGAATTTATATCAGAAGTTTCGGTGCGCTTCAATTTTTTTAGATTCATCCAATTAAAAGCCTACCTTTATTATAAGTTTTACAAATAATTTTTACATGAACAATTTTACTCAAGGAATGAAAAAGCATCTGCAAAAGATGCTGAGTTGGCGAATATCGGCACGATTAACATTTTTCATGTTAGGTATTTCTTCAACTGTGTGGTTTTTGATCAGGGTAATTCCTAAACCCTCCAGGGCAGGATATCCGTGTATGCGGGCGGCCGCCCCTGTTATGTCGGCATTTATCCTTTACCTGCTTTCCATTTCATCTTCTGTACTGGCACTCCGAAAATTTAAACGTCATCTTATTAATGCCAGGTATATGGCTGCTGTTGGATTTTTAGTTGTGGCTCTTATCACTGTTTTTATATCGGGCTCGGTTAATAATATCCGGTCGCATGCTGCTCAACTTGTCGATGAAAGCTCTTTTACACCGAACGATCCGATCGGTATTGCACGTGGTATTCACCCGGGTCGGGTGGTCTGGATATGGAATAATAATGCAACCGATAATACCTGTACCAATACGAGTGGCGACTATTGGTTTCAGAATACCGATGCAGACCAGGTCGACAGCATGCTGACACATGGCTTGACCGATCTTACCGGTGAATCAACACCTGCAGCCGCATGGGATGCACTGTTTCGATATTTTAACACCAACCATGGCAGAGACGATGTGGGTTATAGCAGCGGTGAAAAGATATATGTAAAAATCAATATTACCAATTCCTGTTGTTCCGTTACGGGGACTGCTAAAACAAGTGATTTTGAACGCATGGATGCTACTCCTGAAGTATCACTGGCATTGCTTCGTCAACTTATTGAAGTAGTTGGCGTTGCTCAAACGGATATATATCTTGGCGATCCTTTCCGGACTTTTCATGATCTGTACTGGAATGTATGCCATTCGGTTTATCCCGATGTAAATTATTGTGATGAAAAGGGCATTAACGGACGTCGCCAGACCGTCGCCACCGATACCAACGTAATTAAATTCAGCGATGGTGTGCATGCTGTTCGTATTCCGCAGGAATATATGGATGCAACCTATTTTATCAATATGCCCTGCCTGAAGACTCACAATGAAGGAGCCATAACACTCACGGCAAAAAATCACCAGGGTTCAATCCTCGAACAAGGTACAGATGTAACGGGTCAGTCGGCATTTGTGATGCATCCGTCTTTACCTGCTAACGATCCGGGTATGGGTAAGTACAGGCATCTGGTCGATTATATGGGACACAACCGGTTGGGAGGTAATACACTGATCTTTATTATCGATGGTATCTGGGCGGGAAAGAACTGGGAAGGCCAGGTAGAAAGATGGCAGATGGAACCCTTTAATAACGACTATCCTTCTTCATTATTCCTGTCGCTGGATGAAGTCGCCGTTCAGGCTGTGTGCTACGATTTTTTGCTGGAAGAATATAAGAATAAGCCTGCCAGTGAAAAATATCCTTATATGGATGGAGCTGATGATTTCCTGTATCAGGCAGCCGATCCTTCATACTGGCCGAACGGAACAAACTATGATCCTGAAGGTGATGGTTCTGTGATCGGAAGTCTGGGTGTGTATGAGCATTGGAATAATGCTTCCGACAAACAATATACTCGTAATCTCGGAACGGGCGATGGTATTGAATTGGTATCCGATACGCTGGGAACTACCGAAATTCCTCCGAGTGGTTTTAACTCGCTTATGCTGGCAGATGAACTATCGTTGAAGAATTATCCGAATCCTGCGACCGACCAGGTATTCTTTGAATATACAACAACAGTACCTTCTCATGTTCTGGCTGAAGTATATTCCCTGAATGGCGTTAAAGTAGCAGAACTAAAAGATGAGAAGGATTTCAGCGGAAGTCACCAGATAGCATGGCATGTTGGAGATCTTCCGTCAGGTTTATACCTTTTCTGTATTCAGATTCGAACAGAAAATGGAATGGCTGTTGCATCCAAGAAATTTCAGGTTGAATAATCGAATCTGACTCTGAAGCAAAACAGGTTTGATTTAAAATAACTAGGGCTGGAATACAATCTATCCGGCCCTTTTATATTTTCACTTTTGATTTTTAACTGAAGTAAAACATAGATCAGATCAGGAAGACAAATTCTCTGTCTCCTATAAAGCTTAATTAATTTTAAATGTATAGCAGTCATTATCGAATTTTGCCAAATCCCTGAATTGCTGTATATTTAGCACCGAATGGATAGAATGCAGTATTACAGTCACTTAGTCCAAAAAGTTTATATGATTTATTCACTGTGAAGAGAATTTATTACATCGATAATCTCAGAATTTTTCTGATATCACTGGTTGTGTTACATCACCTTGCCATTACATATGGTGGTCCCGGTGGCTGGTATTATGTCGAAAATCAGCCCGATACACTATCCGGAATACTCTTTAGCATGTTCCTCGCAACAAATCAGTCGTTTTTTATGGGAATGTTTTTCCTGATTTCAGCTTACTTTACCGTACATTCGCTTGAACGTAAACCGATAGCCCGGTTTAGTTCCGACCGCTTGAAAAGACTGGGTATTCCGCTGCTGCTTTTCTATTTTATACTTTCTCCTGTCGTTAACTACATACTGGTCAGGTGGAGGAATGGTGAGGTATTATCATTCTTTGGATTTATTAAAAAGTATCAGGGATTCGGATTCGGCCCCATGTGGTTTGTTGAAGCATTGCTATATTTCACATTCTTATATCTCGGCTATTATTATTTCTTCGAACGCAACAAATCAACAAGTCGAAAGGATAGTCCCCTTCCGGGAAATTGGCAGATACTTCTCTTTGCGTTGATTTTAGGATTGTGCTCATTCATTATCCGCATCTGGCTTCCTGTCGGATGGGAATTTCGCCCTTTATCTTTTCAGATTCCTTTTTTCGTCCAGTATACAACTCTGTTTGTTGTCGGAATCCTTGCTTACAAATATAGCTGGCTGGAATCGATAACTTATAAAACCGGAATCCGGTGGTTTGTATTTGCCCAGATATGCATTTTCTTTCTCTTTCCGGCTCTATTTATTTTAGGAGGGGGCGGGAAGGGTGAGCTGGATATGTATATGGGAGGATTACATTGGCAATCATTGGCCTATGCAATTTGGGAACAGGTAACCGGAATTTCTCTGATTATCGGGTTATTTGCCCTATTTAAACAGAAGGTAAACAAACAGGGAAAACTGGCACAGATATTATCAAAATCGGCCTATGCTGTGTTTTTAATTCATCCGCTGGTGTTGGTTACGCTTGCTTTAGGTCTGAAAGGTCTGCACTTATATCCCTTATTAAAATATATCATTCTGGCTCCATTTGCAGTGATGCTATGCTTTGTTTTTGCCACAGGATTTCGAAAATTGCCCTTGTTGAGAAAAATCCTGTGATTCAATAAATAGCTATAAATTATTATAAGCTGTAATAGATTTATCATATAAGAATAAAACCATGAAAAAAATAGGAATTATTGGAGGACTGGGTCCCGAATCGACAAAGATGTATTACGATCAGATTATCGAACAGTACAGGGTCAGGGCAAATGGTCAATATCCTCAGATCATTATTTATAGTGTAAATATGGAAGAATTGAAAATGTATCAGGAACAGAAAAATATGGATTCCCTGGAAATGATGTTATCTGCGAAAGTTGATGCACTGGCTGATGCAGGGGCCGATTTTGCCGTTATGGCATCGAATACACCGCATATTGTGTACGATAAAGTCAGCCGGCATGCAAAAATCCCTATGATCAGTATTGTTGAGGAAGCTGCGAACCATTGTAGAGGAGTATCAACAAATAAAAAAGTGGGTCTGTTGGGAACCGGGTATACCATGCGGGCCAATTTCTATCCGGAAACTTTTACACGCTATGGTCTTGATATTTTTATACCCGATAGCGATGACCAGGATTATATTCACAAAAAGATATTTTCTGAACTTGCCCTTGGCATAGTTAAATCGGAAACAAAAGAACGGTTTATTAAAATAGTTGGAGCTATGGTAAAAAATTATGGAGTTGATTCATTGGTTTTGGGTTGCACCGAACTACCCTTAATATTCGATCAGGAATATTTCGGATTGCATTACATCGATACAGTAGCCATTCATGTACAGGCTATAATCAACTACTGTTTTAATATTAATTAATGAGTAGTAGCACAATTTATTTTACTCTGAACCAGTCGAAAATGGCATAACCTTCACTTTCCTTTATATTCGGATTAACGCAAAACAGGCCGACTTTAGCTCCGATCCATTTTCCTTTTTTGGCCTGAAAAGGATCACCTAACTGCCGGAAATTGATAGCGTCGTTGCTATAGCTAATCAGGCATTGACCGGAAGTATCCACTGCGACCCTGAAAAAACAGGTTTCCGAATTGGCAGGTTCCGATCCGGTGAGTCGGGTGGCTTCATCACAACGCTCATATTTACCTTCACAGGTTCGGATAAAAAGTGAATCATTACTTTTTACAAAAGCAATATATGCCCATTCGGTACCCATGATAACCAGGCCGCAGCGCTCCCCGTTCAGGAAAATATGCGATTCAACTTTTGTTGTTACCGTGAAGGATGGGGCAGGAAATTTTTGTAGCAGTAAATTAGGTACAAACCAGAAGTTCCCGTTTTGTGTAATACTTTTAACGGAATTTAATCTGAGGGTTCCCTCGCTTTGGTCAAGATTGTACCATGATGTATCGGGATTTGCATGCCATTGCCATTGTAATCCCAGCACTTCATTAGTAAACTCATCACTGGTTTGTGGTATGGTTATCGGATAGTTTTTTCCTACATCAGGCTTTTTGTATTCTGTGACAGGTTCGCCAATGCCGTCATTATTATTATCGATTCCTATAAGGGGCCAGTTGTCGCTCCAAGAAACAGGTAGCAGGTGCACAATGCGGCTGTAAAAATCCCGGTCCTGAAAATGCATAAACCACCATTCACCCGATTTTAACTCCACAATTCCACCCTGGTGTGGTCCGTTTATCTTAGTATCTCCTGTATGAAGAACGATTTTAATTTCATAAGGACCGTATATATTTTTCGATCGTAACACGGTTTGCCAACCGTTCGGCACCCCACCTGCCGGGGCAAAAATATAGTAGTAACCATCCTTTTTCAGGAATTTCGGCCCTTCAACAGTAGGTTGATTTGGATCCCTGAATATCTCGGTTCCGTTGTCGAGAACTTTACTCCCGTCAGCACTGAGCCGATGCAAATAAAGAGTACCTCCGCAAAGTTTACTTCGTACCAGGTAGGCATTACCATCATCGTCCCATAAAGGGCAGGGATCTTCCCAGTTTTCAGCTTTCACCATATGGTGTAATTCCCAATTGCCTGCAGGATCCGTGGCTGTTGCCATAAATAATCCATCATAGGGTGTGCAGAAATAGATAAAGAATTTATTATTATGGTAACGAATGGATGGAGCCCAGGCACCTGATCCGTGCTCGGGTTTATTATATTTTTCGAGAGGCAACCTGTTGTAAACATGATTAATTATCTCCCAGTTTACCATGTCTCTTGAATGCAGCACAGGAATGCCCGGCATACAATTAAAACTGGAAGCTACCATATAAAAATCATCATCAACACGAATGATATCGGGATCGGAATAGTCGGCGAACAGCACAGGATTTTTATAGCTGCCGTTGCCCAGGTCGGGAATCCATAGTTGTGCATCCAAATAGCCTGTAAAAAGGAATAAAATTGAAATAGTCAGAATAGGTCTGGCTTTCATAGTATAGATAAGATAAATTATTTGACTTCTTTATCCAGCATTTTAAGATCAGGAACTTTTTCGGCAATGGAAAGTGATTCCTGGTACAGAGCCTGCAGGTCGCCCAGTTCAAGATTGGAGCCTTCCCGAATGAATATTGGCAATTTATATAGTGGAGTTATAACTTCAATAGTCTGTCCTCCCTCATATATTTCTTCGGTATCCCATGCGTCACGCCACCGCGAATTTTTAGGCAGGTATAATTTATGCGTGGTTACGCCTTTCCGCCATATCGCGGATACCAGGATGTCGGAACCGTACATATAAGTCTGCCAGTCGTTCCATGCTTCGCTTTCGTCCGGAGCTTCCAGGAATAACGGTCGTATCACAGGCATTCCTGTTTCATGGGCTTTTTGCACCATTTCGTGACTATAATCGGCCAGTGAGCCATGGATTTTTGCATACAACCGCCAGATGGCGATAAGTTCGGTATCGTAATGAGGTTCCTTTGCCATATTCCATGGTGCACGGTCTTCAGTGGGCCCGAATTCCATGATAGGAGTGAAACATCCGAATGCCAGCCATCGGGCACATACTTCGCGGTCGAGCTTACCCTGCCAGTATCCACCGATATCGGAACCCCAAACAGGAAAACCAATGATAGCTGAACGCTGTGCAGCAATAATGGCAGCACGCAGTCCTTCAGGCGGTGAACCAATATCACCACCCCAGAAACCACTGTATCTTGAACTTCCCGTATATCCTGCACGGGGAATCAGAATAAAATCGTTACCATAGATTTTTCTGCATGTTTCATTCACAGTTTTTACATACAATACAGGATAATCATTTCTTACTTCCCGGGCTGTACGGCCATCATATACTATTATGCTGTTTGTTTCGGGCACCAGTTCTTCCGAACGGTCGAGCTTAAATCCGTTAACACCCTGAAAAAGCATTCTTTCAATCGCATTTGTCTGCCACCATTCGCAGGCTGCCGGGTTGGTAAAATCGATGAGGGCTACATTCCTGGAGTTGATATCTCCGTGAGGACCTTTTATGGGTTCGGTATAGCCTTTTTTGTTAGCCTCAGTCCGCATATTGCCGGCCACCCAGGGAGCTACCCAGATCAGGAATCTTATATCCTGGCTGTGGATCCAGTCAATCATTTCCTGAAGTCGGGGAAAACGCAAGGTATCCCATTCGAAATCTTCATATCCGTGCATACCTTTTGCCCATGGCCTGTCAACCCAATAGACCCCGCAGGGGATATCAAGGGCTTTCATCATCAGGATATCTTCAACAAGCATGCTGTTATAGGGAGCATTGACCGTAGTACCGTCATAATAGGTATTACGGTTGGTATGATTATCTCTCCATCGCCATGGCAGAAATGCCCATTCGGGTGGCACAATGGTCGGCCCGACATGGAGCGAATGGGCTTTCACGATATCGGCAGGTTGTGCTGCCGTGTATAGGATTCCGCTCAATGAAGGTCCTTCAAAAGTGATAATTACCCGGTCCGGCTGGCTCTTGCAAAAATCATAATGACCCGGCCAGGTTCCTTCAACGAAAAGCCCGTAACCGTTTGATGAGAGATAAAAGGGTGTGTATAATGAAAGCGTAGGTTTGATGATCATATCCACTTCCTGTCCGCGCAGGTTCATGGCTTCAGTGATCTCTTTTTTCCACGATTCCTTCTGGTCGCCATCCACAACGCGTTCAAAAAGACCTGTAAAGTATTCATTTTGCGAGGCTGAAAGACTCATCCCCCAGCCGGTAATGCCTGAATCGGGTTCAGCCTGAAAGCTAAAATGACAGGAACCGGTATTTTTTTGAAAAGTCAGTTTAACTACCCGTTCTTTAAGATTCCATTTGACTTCCAATTTATTCTCTGTCCTCGAGATTTCTGAGGGCCTACCGGTTAGTAATTCCTTTCCACGATTTGTAACAAAAAAAATGGCACCTGGCTGGCCGGAATCGACACCCTGAATTACAACCGGGAGGTTTGCATCCTCATTGGCAAGAGTTATGCTAAGATTGGGTTCCGGATTAATCTCTATCCACGCGTTATTGCGGCAACTTATCAGACAAATCGTTAAAATAATGGGTATAAAATACCATATTGGAATTTGATTTTTTTTCATTGGGTCCGGATTATGTTTGGTATAAAAATAGTCAATCGCAGTTGTACAAACAATGTATATTCTCGTATTTGACCTTCCATCTGCCATTTTTTGGGAAACCGTTTTTATGGGTGCACATCATGGCAATGGCTGTAAGAAGGGCTCCATTGCCCGGAAGATACAGGGTAAGGGTACTATCCTGATAATTATGTCCGTTTATCAGATACCTGTTTTTTGGTGTGTCCATAAGCAGGAATTCCAGGGCTGATTCCGGTAAATTCAGACTTACCGCATTCATTGCTGCCATGGGGAAATCCCATCCCCATGCAGACTCCCAGTTCCAGTTGTCTTTAATATTCATCAACGTCTTTTGCATGATTTTTCTGTCAACTCTTTCCGATGCAGGCAAAAATCCTGAAATTCCGAGGACCATAGGATGATCGGTCATGTATTCCGGGTTGCTGTATAAATCAGTGGCATCCTCGGTAAACAGGTAAAGACTGTCTTTGACCGGGAGCACTGAAAGCTTTTCGATGACCTGTTGCCAATGTGTATCAGGTTTGAAACCTGATCGTTCTCGCCATTTCTGAGCTGTTTGCAGTCCCCATAACCAGTATTCCAGTTCAAACGAAGGATTAACCGTGGTTTCCTTATTAAAACATTCCTGTGCGGGAATAATTGGTGGCCCCAGAATATACCGATCATTAATACTGTCCCACCGGGCATAGGAAGCCATAAAATCAGCAGTAGCGAATACCAGCGTTCGGTATTTTTCGAGAACGGAAGCATTGTGCCCATAATACTCATAGAGGAGTTCGGCAAAACACATGATATGGGGCTGTTGCCAGATCAGGAAAGGACCTATCGTACTCGGACTTTCCCGACCATCCGGACCTGTCATCTTAGGCCAGCGTACACCTTGGTATCCCTGTAATCGAGCAGTTTGTTGAGCACGGGACATAATATCGGAGTAATAGGAAAGTTGTTGTTCAACCAATTCAGGTCTTCCCCATAGGATAAAATGTATGGCATGCCACCAGTGCATTTCAAGATGGAATTTACCGTACCAGCTGTTGTAAGTCAATCCGGTTTCCTGCGGAGGAAGGGAACCGCTGCACTGGATCTTTGTCAGGTATTGCGATAATACAACTCTCTTTTCCAGTTCGGCGGCCCGGGGATCGGTACACAGAGAAAAGTCGACTGCTCCTCCGCTTTGCCAGAATTGTTGCCAATGACGCTTACTATTTTCAGAAGTCTCTGAAAATGATGGAAGAGATTTGATGTAAGGTTCCTTTGTAAAATGACAGGCTAATTCAAAATCAGGATCGCCATTAATCGGAGTCAGCATATAAATATGTTCTTCTGTTTCCCGAACGGTTGCTTCACTTTTCCAGTTTATTCCCACATAATGTGAATCCTGATCGAGCTGACTTTTAAACTGAGCACTATTCGCCGATCGATGTATTATTTGGGTGGTATATTTTCCCGGATGGCTAAGATCATAGGCCGGACTGAATTTTTCATGCGTGGCGTACGGAAAGCGAATACATATATTTAATCTTCCTGTAGCAAGCAACGCGGAACGAATATGGAAGGAAACCATATCCAGTTCCTGGTGGCATACGGTTATAATTTCCACATCAATCCCATCAATTTGAAAATGGCTTTTCAACTCACCGGACCAGAGATTAAGTTGCTGATCGGGTTGCTGAATATCGGTGATAGATATTAAAGTAGAATCGTTTTTGAGAATTTGTAAACCGATAAGTCCGAGGTGCAGGCGATGGGGATTTTCCCTAAGCCATTCAGTGGCCTTGTTTTTTCGTTCGTCATTTGAATGGGTATATTGAAAAGGATAGGGTATCGAATCCTTTCCGGCAGGGAAATATGTAAGCACATCTTCCAGAGTATAGTTTTCCGGGTTGGGAAAGGAATGCCATCCCCATTGGGACTGTGTGCCGAGAGGAATTCCTGATTCGTAGTATTCCGGAAATGTTTGCATTCCGGTTATGTCGGCCGTATAGGCAAATTCCCCATTTCCAACTGAAAGTGAATTTAACGGATCAATAACCGAATTTTGAATGTTATGCCGCGTCACCAGTTCGTATCGGTCAATCTTATTGTGATCTCTTGACAGCCCGCATGATAGAAGCAGGAATAATAACAGATGCAAGCATATGCCAAGTTTTTTTCTCATTCTCTGTGCATCGTTTTTGAATATCATACAAAACATATAGGGCGTATTAAGTTATATATTTTTCATTTGTATTAAAATTAATAACGATTACCTCATTTTACTTAAATAGTCCAATCACCCCGGATTGAATTATAGTAGTATCGTTTCAACCGATCTGTGATTCTTCACGAATATTTCATTAATGATTCTTACCCTATAGAAAATCAATTGGAATATATAAATTTGTGTGGCCATCAAAAAAATAACTTTGGAAAGTCACAATTGACTGATACCATGAGCATCCTGAAAATACAAGAAGATATTTTGGTAAGCAACTTTCCCGGGCAATGCAAAAGGAATAAATACGTTGATAGCTCTGTCAGAAGACGAACGTCAAAGGCCGGGAGTAATTATTGAAAATATAGGGATATGAAAAAACCGGATTATAATGAACTGTTCCTGATATGCGGACCCTGTGTTATTGAGGAAGAATGGGTGATGCTGGAAACCGCTGAAAAACTGAAAGAGATATCTCAAAAGCTCAATATACAGGTAATTTATAAATCATCGTTTATGAAGGACAACCGGAGTTCGGTGGCGTTTTATACCGGTCCGGGTATTGATGATGGTCTGGAAACTTTACAAAAAATCCGAAACGAATTCGATATGCCGGTACTTTCCGATATTCATTATCCGGAGCAGATAGCCCCGGCGGCGGAGGTACTGGACATTATTCAGATACCTGCTTATTTATGTATGCAGACACATTTGGTTGTGGAAGCGGCTAAAACAGGTAAGACCATTAATATTAAACACGGACAATTTATTGCACCGGAAAATATGGATAAACCCGTGAAGAAAATCGAATCGACCGGGAATCATAACATTTTAATTACCGAAAGAGGTTATACTTTCGGCTATAACGATCTGATCGTCGATCCGAGAAGTTTCTACGAATTACGAAAACTGGGTTATCCGGTGATATTCGACATTACCCATTGTGTCCGGAGGTATGGAATTCCCAGCGCCGATCCGGCAGGCGGTATGAGAGAATATTTGCCCGTAATTTCCAGGGCAGGTGTGGCTGCGGGTATCGACGGGATATTTATCGAAGCCCATCCCGAGCCCAGGGTGGCTAAATGTGATGCCGCCAGCCAGATCAAACTCAGCGAACTTGAAGAATTTCTGAAACCCCTGCTTGAAATTCATTATACCGAAAAGAAATACAGAAAAAGTTAAAACTATATATACATGGAATTATATCTCGATTCAATCAAATTCGAAGAAGTAGAAGAGGCTAATAAATTGGGTTTTATCGCCGGATTAACAACCACCCCGACTTTCCTTTACAGAGAAGGCATTACCGATTTCGATGCCGCTATCGTGAAGCTTTCGAAAATGGTAGAAGTACTGCACGTGGAAGCATTGGGAGAAACAGCCGACGAAATAGTTAAGGAAGCAAAACGGCTTTTATCATTAGGTTTGAACAAACAAAAAACGGTTTTTAAAATTCCGGTTTCGGAAGAAGGTGTTAAGGCCTGCAAAATACTTACCGAACAGGGACTGCAGGTGAATCTGCATCTTATCTACACACTTCAGCAGGCCTATATGGCATTTTGTGCCGGGGCTACTTATGCCTGTATTCTTGTGGGCCGTATGCAGGACCAGGGACACGATGCATTGCTTCTTGTGGAGCAATGTGTTAAGGCAGTGGAACGCTATAATTACAAAACCAAAATCATGTTTTCATCGGTTCGTCATGTCGAGCATGTCCGGAACGCTATAAACCTCGGTGTACATACCTGTACTATTCCCTGGAAAGTACTAAGACAATTGCCCCTTAATCATTTTACGGACATCGGTATTAAACAATTTGTCGATCATACCCAGCTACTTACGATAAAAGCAGGTGATGTGGCACGCAGGGAAAATATCAAGCTGAATTATCATGCCACTATTCTGGAGGCATTGGAACTAATGACCAAATCAAAACTGGGTTCGGTGATCATTCTCGACGACAAGGACAATATTTACCGGATATTCACTGACGGTGATCTGCGGCGGAGTATTGAATTCGGGCTGAAAGATGTTATTCACACCAAGCTTTCCGAACTGGAACCCAACACACCGGTTACCATAAATTCTGATGCCCTGCTTATGGATATTACCAAAATCTTCAAGGAAAAAAAGGTGGATAATGTTATTGTGCTTGAAAATGATCAGCCGGTTGGCATTGTCGACATCCAGGATATTATAAAATGGATATAGAAAAAACTTTTAGTACCCTCGGAGGAATATTCCTTAATCCGGTTTCCCAAATAAAATCAAAACTGGCCGACATCGATGCCTTTATTTTCGATTGGGATGGTGTTTTTAATCCTGGGATGAAAACCGGTGATACAGGCAGCCCTTTTTCCGAGATCGATTCCATGGGGATCAATCTTTTAAGGTTTAGCCGTTGGCTTTCGAACCACAAAATAACCCCGGTTTTTATTATTACCGGCGAGCATAATCCTGCTGCTGTCAAACTGTCGCAGAGGGAACATTACAACGCCGTTTTTATGAATTTCAAGGATAAGAGACAGGCATTGAAGATAATTGAGGAAAAGTACCGGGTTGAAAGGGATAAGCTGGCCATTGTTTTCGATGATGTTCTGGATATCGGAATTGCGCGCCTGGTACGTTTGGCATTTTGTATCGGGCATAAAGCTACACCGCTCTTTGAAAAGTATATCAGAGAGCAGGATATATGCGATTATGTGACCGGAGCAGCCGAAGATAAAAATGCTGTCAGGGAAATATGCGAATTGATCATGGGAATTGAGGGAAGCTTCACGAAAACCATCGAAGAACGAATTGCTTATAGCAATAGTTATCAGGAATACCTGGCACAAAGGAATAAAACAGAATCCGGCCTGATAGACGGGAAAGAAATTTTCACTTTATAAGCGGATCAACAGACTAAACTGAAAACTGGATTTTTAAAAAATGACTCCTTAATAATAAGCATTACCGGAACTTAAAACCTAACTGTTATATATTTCTTCAGCAGCAAAAAATTACATTAGGTTCATTCCGATATTGATTTCCTCCGGGCTAAAAGATTTTTACATTTCGGGAATGTGCAATTATTCGTAATAACTTCTTCTATATTTTATCAAACTAACTTCATTCTTGAACCATACCTTAAAAAATCCGTCTAAATAAAATCATGTAGTAATTCAAGCTTTGGTGTTTTGTGTGGGGGAAATGCATGAAACTTTGTTTGAGCGAAATAAAAGGGATTTAGTTATTCTTTTTATCATTATGGCATAAAAAAGATTGTCAACAATTCATTGGAAAAATTCGAGCGAGTTTAGTTTCGACGGGAAAACACAAAGCGTAGAATTCAAGTGATTTTATTTGAACGGTGATCTTTTTGTCTTCTTTTTGTATGGCAGACAAAAAGAAGGTCGTGCGGCAGGCGAGGCCGCACGAAACTTCGGCATGTGGGTGGGTCATGTGAAAAAGACTTTATCCATCAATTGGGAAAAAAGGAACAAACAACAAACATTTCAAATCAAATATTACTTAATCCTATTATTCTTACAAAAGAATAGATTAACCAAAGAAAGTGACCGGAATATGACGCGATGCCCCATAAATATAAATGATTCAAAGGGATAAACTAAAAACCGGGAATTCAAATATAACTTACAGACCGATAATATCGAATTTTAAAACTTGCCAGCAATATATTTCTTTAGTAAAAGAAAATCGCTGTTAAACCGCCGGATCCCTTCGGCGAGTTTTTCTGTTGCCATGGCATCTTCATTTAACAGCCATCGAAACGTTAATTCGTCGATGCTGGTTTTTTCTTCGTCCGACTTTCCTGCACCTTCGAGAGTAAGTTTAGGTTCAATTTTTTCATGGCTGCTTTCAAGTTCTTTAAGCAGATCGGGCGAGATGGTTAACAGGTCGCACCCGGCAAGTTCGGTTATTTCGCCGGTATTTCTGAAACTGGCTCCCATAACTTCCGTTTTGTAGCCAAATTTTTTAAAGTAATTATAAATTTCAGCAACCGATCTGACTCCCGGATCTTCTGTCGCAGGAATGTGATCCACACCGCGGTCTTTTTTATGCCAGTCGAGTATGCGGCCGACAAAAGGTGAAATAAGTGTTACCCCCGCATCGGCAGAGGCTATAGCCTGAACCTTGCTGAAGAGCAATGTCAGATTAGTGTGGATACCTTCTTTTTCAAGTATTTCGGCTGCCCTGATACCTTCCCAGGTCGAGGCTACTTTTACAAGAATTCTTTTCCGGTCGATTCCGGCAGCTTCATACAACCCGATCAGGTTCTTTGCTTTTTCGATAGTACTTTTTGTATCGAAGGACAGACGGGCATCGGCTTCAGTCGATACTCTTCCGGGTATTACCTTTAAAATTTCAACTCCAAAGTTTACGGCCAGCTTATCCAGGCAAATACCAAGTTGTTTTTCTTTCACCGGGGATTGCTTTTTAGCATAATCAATGGCGTCATTAATAAGGTGGTGGTACTTTTCATTTTGTGCTGCTTTGTATAGCAACGATGGATTCGTGGTAGCGTCTACAGGTTTGTATTCAATGATGGATTGAAAATCACCGGTATCGGCAACGACTTTGGTATACTTTTTAAGTTGTTCGAGTGAATTCATAGGAACGGATATTTAACTAAACAGGTTAATTTTAGAACATACAAGTTATAATAATGTTTTGAAATATTCAGTGTGTTTTTAACGTAATTCACCGGGAATAGCCTTGATCTTCCTGACAAAATTATTCCGCAGAATTGTCAGTTCTACCACTTTTCCTATTAATTTATCATCGAGGAGGCGGTGAAGGTCATCCACCGATTTTATGTTGATTCCGTTTAATCCTACGATGATGTCTCCCGGATATAATTCGGTATTAAAAACACCCTTGTATCTTTCTTTCCCGACCACGTAAACACCCGTTCGGGTTTTCAGCTTGTTATAGGAAATAATACGTTCCGAAAGATTAATGGTTTGGGCCGATATTCCGAGGAATGACCGTTTTACCCTGCCTTCCAGTACGATCTTACCGATCACATACCTGGCCATGTTAGATGATATGGCAAAGCATAAACCCTGGGCCATAGCAATAATTGCCGTATTTACCCCGATCAGTTCGCCGGATGAATTAAGAAGCGGTCCGCCGGAACTCCCGGGATTCAGTGCTGCATCAGTTTGGATTACATTATCGATCATTCTTCCCGTGTCGGTTCTTAGCGTTCGTCCCAGGGCACTGATCACACCTGCTGTGACGGTATAGTTGAAGCCTAGCGGATTTCCAACGGCAATGGCCAGCTGACCTACCTGAAGACTGTCGGAATCACCAAACGAAATGGATCTGAGCCCCACGCCGTCAACCTTGAGTACAGCTAGATCACTGTAGGGGTCGAAGCCGACAGGTTCGGGATGAAATAATTGACCATCCTGCAGGGTTATGGATATTTTCTCACAATCGTTAGCCACATGGTTATTTGTAATGATCAATCCGTCGGATGATATAATAAATCCGGAACCGTTTGCTTCCAGGGGAATTGAAGAATTTCTTTTTATCGTTTCCGGCTTTTTCTTTACCACACTGACTTGTACAACAGAGCGGCTGACGGCTTTCGAAACATCCACAATGGTTCGTGAATAGGCATCGAGTAATTCTGCATCATGATGTTCCGTGAAAGTTGAATGTTCCCGGTCTGTATAATTTTCAATGAGTCTCATTTCTTTCAAATTTTTATATTCTATTTTGTTTCCGTGTTCGGGTCAGGTTTATCAGGCTCTTCGTTATTTAAAATAATTCTAAACAATAACTATTCCAGAGGATTCTGCTGTCAGTATGGCATGATATCAGACACAAGACTGGTGTTCATATGTCTTTCGACAGGTTAAGCTGCTGATTACTGAATACGGACTATACGTGATCTGTGACGCATGAACAGTGGATCAGTTGCTGGTGGCTGGCTGCAGAGAACTGATTGCAGTTTGACATAATAATTAAACGACTAAACAAATCAACATTACTTCAGTGAATTCCGGGGAATTGGTGCATGGAGGGTTTTGTAGTATAGTAATTTAGAGGTTTGGTAGTTTAGAAGTTTAGGAGTTGAGAAGATATCGGGAAGATCGGTTGTGCAGACTATTGTGTATTAAGGATATGTTCAATAAACTGTGTCATTTTTAAGTTACTTTCCGGAGCTCTTCCCAAAATATAGAGGGCATTGGGAAAAGAACAGAAGCCTCTCCTGTTTTTATGTTACACCGTTAATTTATCGAATTAATAGTACACAAATCAGTTTTTTAGTATTTTTCAAATTCAATGAAAAAGCATATTGATATTCCTAGTATTGAAAAATTCAGGAACGGCGATCAAAAAGCCTTCAGATTCATTTTTGATACACTCTATGCGTTGATGCTGTCATTTGCCATGAAGTATCTCGCAGATAAACAGGAAGCCGAAGATATGGTACAGGAAGCCTTTATTGAACTTTGGAATCAGAAAACCAAATTCCTTAATGCTGATCAGATGAGATCTTTCCTCTATATCACCTTACGCAACCGGTGTCTTAACAGGATCAGGCAGATACAGATCAGAGAGGATTATGCACGTAGTAAAACAGGAGAAAAATGGAATGAACCTGATTTCGAGGAAGAAGTGATCAGGGCTGAATTTCTGGCAAAGCTTAAAATGGTAATCGATACATTCCCTGTTCAACGAAAGAAAATCATACTTATGAGTATGCACGGCTCTAAGAATCATGAGATAGCTGAAGATATGAATATATCAGTCAATTCGGTCAGGTTACAGAAGAAAATAGCTTATCGGGACCTTAGAAAAAGATTATCCTCATCCCTTCCTGTTCTCATAGTATTGGCCTCTTTTTTTTCATGATCGATATACCCGTTTTTCAGGTTAAGTTGTATTAGTAATAGAATAAATTTAAAATCATACGAAAATGGATGATTTAAAATTGTTAATCCGTATTGCCGGCCTCATAACCCGGGAGCGTGAAGGAGCAATTACTCCTGACGAAAAGAAAGAAATGGACCGATGGGTAAATGAGAATGAGAGAAATCTTTCCATGTATACCAGGTTTAAAGAAAGTAGTGATATCTATAAATTGCTGAACGATCTGGATAATATTGATACCAAAGAGCCATTCAGGAAAACCTGGAGCAGGATCAGGAAAGGTGATGATAAAGGCAGGAGAATATATGTACTACCGAAAATAATGAAATATGCAGCTGCAGTTTTATTGTTGATCAGCATCTCTGCTATAGTTTATTTTACTATATATAGAATACACCATGCTAATCAGCGTCAGTTAGCAGACATTGAACCGGGTACACAAAAAGCTATTCTGATTACGGCCGATAACAGGCAAATTGAACTGGGAAAGAGAGGGATAAAACAACTCTTCAAAAGCCGGAAGCTGAGCGTTACCGATACGGCACAAACCCTGACCTATGAGTTGGTTGATTCAACAGGATCAGAAACTCCCGTGATTGAATATAATCAGGTAATAGTGCCACGAGGAGGAGAATACACACTCGTATTGGCTGATGGGTCGAAAGTTAAATTAAATGCTGATTCTCGTTTAAGGTATCCCGTTACCTTTAGCGGCGATATACGCGATGTGGAACTGTGGGGAGAAGCTTTCTTTGAAGTCAGGAGATCGGATGAAAAACCATTTCTGGTACATACGAAAGATATGATAATACAGGTATATGGAACATCTTTTAATGTATCGGCATACGACAATGATAATTTCGCACACACAACACTTGTTAATGGGAATGTTGGGATTTATCTAACCACTGATCTGAAATCACCGGAAATAAGACTGAATCCGGGAGAACAGGCAAACTTCAACAAACTGACCAACAAAATAGAAAAACACGAAGTTGATGTCGGGCTTTATACAGCCTGGGTAAACGGAATATTCATGTTTGAAAATGAGCCTATCGGGAATATCCTTAAGAAATTGGCACGTTGGTATAATATCGAGGTTGAATTTCAGAGTGAAGATCTCAAGATGAGATCTTTTACAGGCGATTTAAAAAGATACGATAACATTTCAACCATCCTGGATATGATATCGATTGCTTCAGACCTGGAATTTACCATTGAAGGAAAAACAGTTATCGTTTCAAAATCCAAATAGAACAGAGCATGCTGCAACATACTCTCAGATACACAAATTTTTAAATCTTAATGCAATTCACAGTATGAAAAAACACTACATCATTTCTCAGAGAAAACACAAAACTTTACCAAGGGCTTATTATCATGCTATCAGTGTAATTATTATTTTGCTTCTTCAGCTTAATTTTAATTCAATCCATGCACAACAAATCGGGATTACTATTTCAAAAGAACATGTGAGTCTGTCCGAAATTCTCATGGAGATTAAACAACAGAGTGACAGAAGTATTTTGTTTAACAACGACATCATTGATCGATACCATGATGTATCCATACATATGCAAAGAGCATCTGTCGAAGAAGCTCTCGATGAATGCCTTAAAGGGAAAGAACTGCAATATAGAATCGTCGATGATGTAATCATTCTGGAGCCAAAGAATGTTGAAAAGAATACGGACAATAATCCGAAGGAATTGTTTCAAACCATTAGAGGGCAGGTAGTTGACCAGAACACTGGCTATCCATTGGTGGGTGCCAACATTGTTTTGCTGGAGCATGAACCGCGCAAAGGAACTATAACCGACAAAAATGGTAATTTTGAATTGAGATTGGTACCTGTCGGCAGACAGAGCATTGAGGTAAGCTTTATGGGGTATACCAATGTAGTTATCAGAAATTTATATGTATTATCAGGAAAAGAAGCAGTTCTTTTGGTTAAGCTTGAAGAAAAAGTTATTCAGGGAGAAGAAGTGATTTTCAGAGCCACACGAAAGGACAAACCGATTAATGAAATGGCTCAGGTTAGTGCACGATCATTCACAGTCGAAGAAACTGAACGGTATGCAGGGAGTGTTG
>CAYUAV010000002.1:12071-28189 GCA_964442665.1 uncultured Bacteroidales bacterium | reverse complement strand
TAAAGAGTATAGGAAATATTCCTTCTGAAATACAAAAACAGATTGAAAATGAATTTGAAAAATTGGATAGAGAAGAAAAAAGAATTTCTGAAAGTCAAATAGAAGAAGAAAAAAGCGAAAGTGAAAAGATAAAACCTGTTGCTGTTAAAGACAAAATTAAGGAAGGACAAAATGCTTATAATATTAAACCGGAAAAAGCGACAAGTGATTTTCAGAATTTAATGGAATCAGTCAGAAAACAAATTGATTTAAGCAATGATTATAAACCCAGTAATAAATTTCCGGCTAATGCCCTGTTTATTTACATTATCTGGGCTTTTATTGTAGCAATTATTATTCAAATTCCTATAGCTATTACCGATGGATTAATAGGATTTCTTTATGGTCTTAACCAGGGTTTGAAGAGTGGTTATATTTGGCTTCTTATCGTATTAGTAGGGATATTCGGTTATTTATTTACAGGAATATTAGCTGGCTGGCTCATTAATAAAGCTACCGTGCCTGCCAAAAACAGAAATAAGGTATTACCTGTATTTGCCTCAATTTTGGTTGCGGCTTTAGGCTTTATTATTCGTTTGAATATAAATGTATTTTTTTTAAAACGTATTGCTCAGGCTGATCTAAGTGATATACCGGTTTATAGCTGGATTATCTATACTATTGGATTTTTAATTATTTTAATTTTCGGAGCAATATTTAGTAATGAAACAGTAATAAAAAGACCTTTCTGTGAGAAATGTAACAGATTCTTTAAACCTACTGCGCACTTTTTTTATGATAATCAAATTCTAACTATTTTGAATGACCTTAAAGGATTTAGAAATGCAGGTTATAAGTTGAAAGAAAAACCAAATTGGAAGCAAAAAAATTATAGTGATTATCCTAATGTTGAAATCGAAAAATTTACGTGTGACGGATGCGATGATGGTTATATCAGGGTTATTTGGCATTATTTAACTCTAGATCAAAAAAATAAAGAAACCAGGAACAACCTGAAAATATATGCCGATTACCTTCCGGATAAATCTATTGAATATATAATATAATCCGATGGAACAGCAACCGGTTCATGATTTTGTATATTTAACTTTAATACTTTCAATATGAAAAGGCTATTGCTTCAAACAATTTTCATTACTGTAATTTTTTATAGTAATGCTCAGACAGTAACCGACATTGACAACAATGTTTACAACACAGTAACCATTGGCACACAAGTCTGGATGGCTGAAAACCTTAAAACCACGAAATTCAACGATGGTACATCTATTCCTCTGGTTATTATGTTCACTGAATGGAATAATCTTACTACACCGGCATACTGCTGGCACAATAACGATGAGCTAAACTATAAGGATAAGTATGGTGCATTGTACAACTGGTATACTGTTAACACTTGTAAAATATGCCCGTCAGGGTGGCATGTTCCCACTGATGCTGATTGGACAACACTGACAACGTACCTGGGAGGAGCAAATGTAGCCGGCGGTAAAATGAAAGGAACAGATTTTTGGCAAAGTCCTAATACCGGAGCAACCAACGAAAGTGGTTTTGCAGCCCGTCCGGGTGCCTGCCGTTTAGATGATTTCAGCCTCCTGGGCAGCTCCGGTTACTGGTGGAGTTCTTCCGAATTCGATAAGAATAATGCCTGGTTCAGGCTATTGAGCTACAATTCCGGCGGTGTGTTAAGCTCTATTAACGGTAAGACTGCAGGTTTTTCTGTCCGTTGCATAAAAGATAATAATACATCTATGACTAATTCTTTCAATTCTGGGGAAATGATTTTTTATCCAAATCCGGCGACTGATAGACTTTATTTGAAGAATAACAATTATGCGAATACCATAATAATGATTTTTGATTTACAGGATAGGCAGGTTTTAAGTAAACAACTTGATTCAAATCCTATTGATATTTCAAATCTTGGAAAGGGTATATATATTGCAAAGCTCGTAGGTTCAGGAAATGTTCTGGTTAATAAATTTATAAAGGAATAAAAAAGAAAAAGGCAAAATTACGATTCACAACATAGAAGAAACTCTTGGGATCAAGATCAATAATGTCCTGAAACCCTGAATTAATGTAACTATATCAAAAGAATGCCCGGAACGGTAACTTAAATCTGATATTACTTTATTTATTTAGAAATTCCTGTATGCTTTCCTCCAGCAGACGGATACTTTCTTGAATTTCATTTTTATTCTCTTGTAAAAGTCATTATTTCATCTCCCTCAAAAGTGCCGTTTCCATCATCATCCGTTTTAATTGTCAAAGTATTGCCACTGACAATAAACTTTGAATTTTGGGTTGCTGTACCCGAACCGTATTCATCAAGATATAATCCGAATTCGTTGGGATTATCTGTGGCATTATACCAGGTTATTTCATCATCAATAAAGGTCATTGTTTGCGTATTAAGATTCCTCACACCAATCTCCTGAAAAGTAACAACGGCATCATCACCACTTACAGTGCAGGTACCCTTCATTCCCAGATAATCTTCCCAGTCGGGTATGTAACCCGTCACCTTTATCTTTGAAACCATTTCCCATGAACTGGTTTGCAACTTCATCACCATTTTGTTTTCAAGCAGAATAAATGGATTAACAGATAAGGTATCGGACTCATAGCTTGCCCATGTGCCAACATAAGCAGGGCTTTCGTTCTTTTCCTTTTCACACGACATAGCTGCTGCTATAAGCAAAATTAGTAAAAGATAGTTTAGTTTCATGATTTTAAATTTATTAGGTTGTTAATAGGTTAATTATTTAAAAATACAAAAAATAAATATTATTTTCTTACTAATTCACAACTACCTTTACAAAATTTACCATACTTTCCTGTATCACTTTAACCAAATAGATTCCCATTGGAAAACCTGATATGTCAATTTTTTCAAGTTTTGAATTAAGCGCTCTGCTGAATACAAGTGTACCACTGAGATTATAAATCTCAATTATTGTATTATTTATATTTTCAATCTCAATATTAATAAAATCTTCAGAAGGATTTGGGTATATGTAAATTTTGCTATTTTCTTTATAAGGTTCTAAGCCGGTTGCTGCACACTCAGTTGTAAAATAGATATTCGGACTGCTAGTCGTATAAACATTAACACCAACAGGAGGGAATGGTGTTGCCCAAACGCAAACTTTATATAAAGTCGGCATAGATGATAAACTCAGCTCTTCTAATTCAGTATTATTGGAAACATCCAGACTTGTAAGCTGGTTTCCGCCACAAAGTAACCCTCTTAAGGCAGTATTATTGGACACATCCAAAGTGGTTAACTGGTTACCGGCACAATTCAGATATTCTAAAGCAGTGTTACCGGTAATGTCAAGGCTGGTCAACTGGTTAGAACCACAGTCCAGAAAATATAAATCGGTATTACTGGAAACACCCAGAGTAGTTAAGTCATTGTTCACACAATGTAATTCTGTTAAAGCAGTACAGGCAGAAACATCCAGATTGCTTAACCGGTTAGAACCACAGTCCAGATATAACAATGCAGTATTATTAGAAATATTAAGGCTGGTTAATTCATTATTATGACACTCCAAATATGATAAAGAAGTATTATTAGAAATATCGAGACTATTCAGCTGGTTACAACAGCAACTTAAATTAGTTAAAGCAGTACAACCTGAAACATCAAGACTGTCTAACTGGTTTCCGGCGCAATACAATTTTGATAATGAAGTGCAAGTTGAAACATCCAGGCTGGTTGCCTGGGTATTGGTAATATCAAGAGTATCCAAATTAATAAATGCTTCAATACCTGTGAGGTCGGTTATACTATTTTCAAAAATATACAAATATACTTTCGCTGCAGCTTCAGCATAACTGATTTCTCCATCAAAATTTGTATCAACTCCATCTGATATCAGGAAATTTTTAAAATTTACATCAGGTATGTTTACATTCTGAGCACTGGTAATATATGCCATTGCCAGCACTAACAGCACTAAAATCAATGTTTTCATGATTTGAATGTTTAAGTTTAAATCACATTATAATTGCGATAACGAATATTTAGAATATCAGGCTAAGGCAAGTTATGGATTTGTTTGAAATAAAACAAAAAAGCAATTGAAACTCCTCAATCATATCTTTTGTATTTTATGATTATATTTATAATTTAATTGCGGCACAATTCATTTTACCGATTCTTACAGGATTAACTGCGATTAACAGATGAAAAGCAAGACTTTCATAGCAACTCTTCTTATTCTTTGCAACTGCCTGATGCCATGTCATTCGGAGCTTTATCCCGATATGGAGAACCTCCGGTTCTCAAAATTAACACAACGTAACGGTTTGTCACATAATAATATCGAGTGCATTTATAAAGATAGTGGCGGACTGGTCTGGTTTGGCACCCGTAACGGACTTTGCAGTTTTGATGGTTACAGTATTAAAATATACTGGTCATGAAACGATCCGGCTTCTATATCATGGGACCGTATTCTGTCCATTTCAGATGACAATACAGGAAATCTGTGGATTGGAACACTCTCTGACGGTGTAAATAAGTTCGACAAACGAACGGAGAAGTTTACACGTTACAATCACATTGATGCTGTTAATGAACGAATAAACCGCATAAAGGTATTTCGTGACAGTACCATATGGATTTGCACAAATAAATGCCTGGCCATGTATATTCCTGAAACCGACAGCTTCAAGGTATACCAGATGCGACATCCTGGCCAGTTTTCCATGAATTCAAATTACATATATGATATTATTGAGACAAGCCGCGATGAGGTGTATATTGCTACTGAATCAGAGAATATACAACGGTTTGACAGGAATACGGAACAGTTTTACGATATCCTCTATAAGCGGGTACCGGAATTAAGCAGCAACTACCGAAAGCGAATCGTAGAGGATGCCTATGGTGTTCTGTGGATTTCAGCAAATGTTCACGGACTATGTTCCTATGATCCTGTAACAGGAGAATCTGAGATTTATCTCCAGGGGGAAGGCCGGCTAACAACAAACATTCTTAATGGTGATATGGCTGTTGACAGTGAAGGTAAAATCTGGATTTGTACCGACGGGGGAGGAATTAACATCCTTGACCCTTTGACAAAGCATTTTCAGTATATCAGGAAAAATGAAAACAGGGAAACCAGCCTGTCCACCGACCATATTTACTGCATTTACTTTGATGAGCTGAATACTATCTGGATCGGCACCTTTGGAGAAGGTGTCAATTATTATAATCCGGACAGGTACAAATTTAACACGTATTTTATTGCTCCGAACGATCTCGATATTATAAATGGAAAATCTGTGATTAGTATCTTCCAGGACAGCAAAAAACGTCTGTGGGCAGGTACTGACGGGTATGGACTGTTCAGGTTCGACCCTGATGGAAACCACTATCATTACGGCCATAATCCTTATAATTCCAATTCACTGAGTACCGATGTTATTACGAGCCTTAATGAAGACAGTGAGGGAAATATTCTAATTGGCACCTATTCGGGGGGATTACATTCCTTTAATCCTGAAAAAAACACCTTTATTCGCTTTAATGACAATCCTTCGCCGCAAAGAAGGCCGGGTTCCATAAATATCTGGCAAATTGTTCCTGACAGTAAGAACCGGATCTGGCTCGGACTTTTAGGTGCGGCTGTGGATCTCTACGATCAGAAAAAAGAAATCTTCACAAACTTCGGTCCCAATTCTGCGCTTCCCGATAAAATTAACTTTGAGAATGTCATGAGCATTATGGAAGACAGCGATGGGGATATCTGGTTTGGCACCGAAGGGGATGGTATCTATATTCTTGATAGTGAAACTGACCGCCTGTTAAGAATTGCTCCCGATACTTCAGATGTTATTACTACAAAGGGTATTATTAAATGTATGTACCAGGATAAGTGGGAAAATATCTGGATAGGCAGTGAGGGGCAAGGCTTATTTCGTTTTGACAAAAAGAATTACCGGCTAATAAATTATTCCACAAAAGAAGGCTTACCAAATAATATAGTGCAAAGCATTATTGAAGACAGCCAGGGAAACTTGTGGATAGGAACCTCCGACGGTTTATGTATTTTTAATCCCAAAACAGAAAAAATTCAAATTTTTATAAAGGAAGATGGACTGAGTGGCAACGAATTTAACCAGAATTCGCTCATCCGGTTAAGTGATGGCCGCCTGGCCATTGGTTCGACAAAAGGTCTTGATATTTTTTCTCCGGAGAACATACAGCTAAACCAGAACTTGCCAAGAATCATTTTTAGTAAACTCGAGATTTTAAATAAGGAGGTTAAAGCAGGAACAATCTTAAACAAGCGCTTAATCCTTAAAAATAATATCAATTATACCGAGTCAATAGTCCTTACACAGCGGGAAAAAGTTTTCTCACTGGAATTTGCAGCACTTAATTATGTACTGCCCGAAAAATGTCAGTACAAATATATGCTCCAGGGTTTCGACGACGATTGGATAGAGACAGGACCCGGTTACCGCCGTGCCAGCTATTCAAATCTTAAGCCGGGTGAATATATTTTCCATGTAAGAGCTTCCAATAATGACGGCAAATGGGGTAACAACGAACGCAGGCTGACTATCCGTGTCCTGCCTTCTTTTTATAATACATGGTTGTTCAGAATACTTATAATAATTGCCATACTGGTAATTATCTATTTCATATACCAGTACCGCCTGAACCTGCATAAGAACCGTTTCCTGAAAACACAGGCAGAGCAGGAGAAAAAAATCATTCAGCTTGAAAAAGATAAACTGGAAATGGAATTGCAGAAACTGACATTTCATATTATAAACCGTAACCGTGTTCTGATCGAACAAAAAAACCGTTTAATCGGATTGTCGATTAAGGCTAAGGAATCCGTCAAAACAAGTCTCGAGGATGTTATAAGCATTATTGATGAATATCTTAATGATGACAAAGACTGGGTATATATTGAGCCTCAGCTCGATAAAGTTTATAACAACTTCGTAAGCAAGCTGAAAGAAAAACACCGGGAGCTGAATTTGTCAGAGATCAAAATTGCGGCATATGTGCGGATGAACCTTGGCACCAAAGAAATATCTGAATTCATGCATAAAACACCACGCGCCGTTGAAAACGATCGTTACCGTCTGCGTAAGAAAATCGGACTTGACTCAAACGATTCACTTAAGCAATACCTGATGAATTTGTAATATAAATACTTACACTTAAATATTTTTTGAGTGTTTTTGAGAGGTGAGCTAAAGCATAACTGTAGTATTTGAGAGGGCCGGGATTGCAAACTCTTTGCAGTTATTATTCTATCTTGTTCATCAATAACTAATTAAAACCTTAATGCTATGAAAAAAATTTACTTTCCGGCAATAACCTTGCTTTGTATAATTTCACTGTGCACTTACGGACAGAACGTAATTACCGGTGGCGATATGGAGGATTATGAGGATTGGGAAGTTTCATTGCTTAATACGGATCTTGATAATACAGTGGAGTATGAATTCGGTTACACTGATGTTACGCCTGCTGAAGGTGAAGGAGGTTGTTTGTATATTAGCGGAACCAATACAGGAACAACCGGTGGAAATCTGACAAATATTATGTTTTTCCAGGTAGTTAACCTGCATCGCGGAGTAACCTATACATTTGATGGTGCTTACAAAGACGTTCGCACCAATAATTACTGGACAGAAGTATGGGTTGGAGGAAATGAACCCCAGGAAGGTTCCGATTATGATGCTGCTATGGGGGCGGTTCGGATTAGTGGATTTAAAAGTAAAAACTGGGAAGCAACATGTCCTACCGATACATTTGACGGTACTTTCCTGAACGATGCGTGCATGGCCGACGCTACGAACCAGGTATTCTTTGAAGGTGAAGGTGATACCATGGTTTATTTTGGATTCAGATCAGGAATCTGGGATGACCAGGGTGCAGAATACACTTTCGAGGTATATATCGATAACATAAGCCTGACAGCAGAAGGGACTTCTGCCATTGGCAATGTAAATACTGATAAATTTGTGATTGCACCCAATCCGTTTAATGAGCATATAACCATCTCATCTGCAACGCGGATTAAAGAAATTTCTGTGGTTAATGTTACCGGACAACAGGTATATCATCGGTCCGATGTGAAATCATCCAGTCTTGTTATTAATCTTTCAGATGCAGAATCGGGAATATACTTTATCAGGTTAACTGACTGGAAGGGCAACACATTTATCGGGAAAAGCATCAAATTATAAGCGATTTTAAGAGATGCGGCAATTAAAATACATCTTACTGTTTTCTATAGTTTTCATAATAGGTAATGCCTGCACACGCAATCCGCAGATTACGAATGAAAACAAGACAGCAGACAATACCAAGGTATCCCTGAAACTGGTTTCGGCGCAACAATTTGTTACGGCGAAAGGTACAACTCTGGCACTTACCGAAATGGAACCTGTAAAGTTCGAAGATCTTGTCCAGGTTGATGAAAACGTGGCGACCCTGATGATTGATGCGGGGAAAACTTTTCAGACTATTGAGGGTTTTGGCGGGGCGTTGACCGATGCTTCTGCAGAGACCTTCTATAAATTACCAGGTTCAATACAGGAAGAGATACTGGATGCCTATTTCGACCGGCAAAAAGGTATAGGATACAGCCTGTGTCGTACCCATATCAATAGTTGCGATTTTTCGAGTGAAAGTTATGCCTACTGCGAAGTTGAAGGAGACGTTAACCTGAAACATTTTTCTATCGCTCATGATAAGAAGTTTCGAATTCCCTTCACTAAGGCTGCTATTGCAAAAGCCGGTAACGGATTGAAATTTTTCGTATCGCCCTGGAGTCCCCCTGCCTGGATGAAAACCAATAACCATATGTTGCAGGGTGGTAAATTGAAATCCGAATACCGGCAGGCGTGGGCTGACTATTTTGTTAAATTTATTAAAGCCTATGAACAAAATGGTATTCCAATCTGGGGGATGACTGTGCAAAATGAGCCTATGGCCGTTCAAACCTGGGAATCCTGCATATTTACGGCAGAAGACGAGCGCGATTTTGTAAAGAATTTTCTTGGTCCGACCCTTGAAAAAGCGGGATTGGAAAACAAGAAAATCATTATATGGGATCACAACCGAGGCATTATGTACCAGAGAGCCAGCGTAGTTTATAATGATCCTGAAGCCTCGAAATATGTGTGGGGCACGGGGTTTCACTGGTACACAGGCGATCATTTCGACAATGTCAAGCTCCTCCAGGAAGCTTTTCCTGATAAGAAAACACTGTTTACCGAAGGTTGTACTTATCCTTTCGACTATTCAAAAATCAGTGAATGGCATTGGGGTGAGCAGTATGGTGAATCCATCATTCACGATCTGAACAATTCTTGCGTCGGATGGGTTGACTGGAATATATTGCTTGACGAGACCGGCGGTCCGAATCATGTTTCCAACTTTTGTTATGCCCCCCTGGTTGGCAATACGAAGACCGGCGAACTTCTTTACATGAATTCCTATTATTATATCGGTCATTTTTCGAAATTCATATATCCCGGCGCCAGGCGCATTATATGTTCATCCAATAATGATGATCTTCTGGCTACAGCCATGCTTAATCCGGATGGCAGCATAGCTCTCGTGGTAATGAATCCGACAGATAAAGAAATTCAGTTTAAAACGTGGATAAACAACCGTGCATTTACTGCCACAAGTCTGGCGCATTCAATTGCCACTTTTGTTTTTAACTAATAGTTCTTATTTCGTGCAAAATAAAACCGGGGACCTTTAAGTTCCCGGTTTTTTATTGCATGAGCAACCTCTTATTTAATTATGCGTGTTATATATACCTGGCTATCGGTTACTAATACCAATAAGTAAAATCCGCTTTCTATAGTGCTGAAATCAACTTCAACTGCTTCAGCCGTTTTGCCCGCTTCACCGTTAGCTGCCAGCTGGCCTGATAAAACTACCTGTCCAGCTGCATTTAAAACACTCAATATGTATGTATTACCAGTTTCAGGCAGCACTATATTAAGGGTATTATTGACAGGATTTGGATATACGGTAAGTTTGCTGCCGGACAAGGCATTATTTACCGAACTGATATCAATTACCCTGACTGTAACATTATCGGAAGCAACATCATACCCATCAAAAACTGACAACCTGAAAGTGTAATTTCCCGGTGCCAGTCCGTTTACAACAGTAGTGTCGCTATTCTGAGACCCGATATTACAATCTGTCCCGCTCACTTTTGTCCATTTGTACTGCAATGTATCCCCATCAGTATCATCTCCTGCTCCAGCCAGGATTGCCGAATCAGCAGGGAAAATAATTTCCTGGTCATCACCGGCAAAACAAGTAGGAGCGGTATTGTCCCTGGTTGATATCCTTAACCAGTTGATATTAAAATTACCTGAATTTGCATAAAGCTTTAGTTTAGCTTTTCCTTTGTTTAAAGGGATTTGTATACTGAAAGTTTTCCAGTTTTGCCATCCGCCTGTTGAAGTAATATTGACAACGCCAGCTGACACTTCATCAGCAATAACATCCAGGCTGGTTGTGGCAGTGGAGGCAATCCTCAGGTATAAATAATAATTATTCGTATCGGCAACATCGATATTATATTGCAGCCAGTCACCACCATCTATCCACCCTACATTGGCAATACCGTCAAAGTCAGAAGTGCCTTGAATAGCTATACCAGACATTATTGAATAATTTTCCGCTTCTATGCGTGCAGGTACAGGATAGTATATACTGGTATCATGTATGGCGTTATAACTTACATATAGTTCACCCAGTTCTGTCAGTTCGCCCGGTTCGCTTTCAAATATGTCGAGATGGGGAGTATTAGGTCCTGATCGCCCTATAAACCATGAATAACGGTATATCATTGTATCATTATCCAAGTAATCCAGTGCACCCATCATCAGGCTTTTTTGCATGTCCAGTGTAATGGTTGACTGATCCCAGCACGCAAACTCGGTAAGCCATATTTTCCTGCCATATTTTTTAAATCCTTCCAGGTAATCAATTAAGGCTCCGGGGTAACACATGTAGTTATGCACTGCTATGTAATCAACCTTGCAATCATGACAGGCAACAAAAAACGAATCCAGGTATTCGTAAGGATTGGTAAAGGTAACACCGCCTTCACTGACACAGTTGCCGCACCAGTTTACAGCAGGACCCACAAGCTCAAGCCCGTAATCACCGGCTATAGCTTCAAGCGCCGGCCATTCGGCAGCAGCTTCAGTGGGAGTCATATTTGCCTGTTCAATAAAATTGGGCTCATTAAATCCGAGGAGGAATTTAGCATCGGGGTGACTGGCATAAAAATTTCTCAGACCGGTTTCATTATAGTGCTCATCCCAGGCCATAGGTACAAAATCCATATTGTAACTTTCGAATATATCAGCAACGGCTGATTCGGGAGTACCTGCCCAGTTGTACCACCAGGAAAGAGTACCTGAAATTGCCTGAAAATCTTCTTCAGTATGATATCCATATGCAATGCCGCGTTTAGGGTTTTGCGTCTGGGCAAATGCGGGAGACATCAGACTTAATGCTGCTAAAAATAGAATTGTTTTTTTCATGAGCGTGTAAACATTTATGTAAACATAAGTAATTACATGGATTCATGCAAGATGGTTCCAATTTTAAAACTACAGGTAAACTTACATCTTTATGAACTTCTTTACTTTAACTGTTCCGCCATTGCTAATTCGTACAAGGTAGACACCGGGCTTAAAGTTGCTAATTACAAATTCGGTCTTGGTGCTGTTTAATTTTCTTTTTATCAGCTTTTTCCCGCTAATATCAAAAAGGGTTATCCAGGTCGGACCGATTAATATGCCTGTTTCAATTAACAGTCTGTCGGTTGCAGGATTGGGATACACCTTAAAATGAGTTGTTTCTGTTATGGCATATGTTGTATCCAATCTTGCCAGTTGAAGTATGCCTGCACTGTTTTTATATTGCACATACAGGTTGTTGTTATATATTATCGGGTCTTCGTAATACCCGCAATAATTGACTGTGCATACTGTATCTGGATTATTTATCACCTTAATTGAATCCCCATCGCACTTTGCCAGGTAATCAATATTGGATGTTTTTCTATACCGGTAATAAAGATAGTTGTTATAAATAATAGGACAACTTATACTTTCTACTTCATCTGAATCAGGAATATAAATAAATGTAAACGTATTGCCGTCGTACTTCACCAGTCTGGGATCGTTATCCGGACTATCATACATCAGATACAGATAATTTTTATAAATTATTGGCTCCTGTAAAAAGGAGTGATCAATATTTCCACTGTCAGGATTGGCAATTAATTCAACCGAACTGCCATCGAATTTTGCCAGTTGGCAGTTATTTTGGCTGATTATATAGGGCCAGTAAAGGTTATTCTCATAAATTATTAACGGAGTACTAAAAGCTCCACTGGTAACTGTGGCAGGATTATCAATTAAAGTTAGCGATGTCCCTTCGTATTTTGCCAGGTGAGTTTTGTTGTTGCTGTTTCGGTATTGCATGTATAAATTGTCATTAAAAACTATGCGGTTATCGCTGCATCCATCTCCATTATCGGGATTGTCGATTATTGTAATTGAACTACCGTCAAATTTTGCCAGTTGATCAATAACTGATGCATTTCTATACTTGTAAAAAAGTTCATTTTTATAAATAATCCCCTGGCTGTTAAATCCGATTCCACTATCTGGATTTTCAAAAAGTGAAAATGAACTGCCGTTATATTTTGCCAGGTATGTATGATTAAATTTGTCTGAAACGGTCCAGTAGAGATTGTTGTTGTATATAGAAGAATGTGTTGATACTTTGTACTTTGAGGTATCGAAATTTTCAACCAGTGTAAATGAGTTACCGTTATATTTTGCCAGTTGAATATTATATAAAGTTTTTCTATACGGATAAAAAAGAGTGTCGTTATAAATTATTGGAGGGAAAAAAAATCCATAATCTGCAGTATCAAGGTTGTCAATTAATGTTAACTCATTCCCGTCATATTTTGCCAGTTGAACATGATTGCGTTCATTAATATACTTCAGGTACAGGTTGTCTTTATATACAATCCCCATATCAGGTGCCAGTCTTGTTCCGGCAGGATTGGGAATTAGCGTAAGCCTTTGCGCAGAGCCATAACTGGTAATAGCTAACATCAAACCTAAACATAAAAGGCTTGTAATTATTTTCATTTTGTCGCAAATTTTAATTATCTGTATTTCACTGTTTGCCTATAAACTTGTCGACAACATCATCTGTGCTTATCACACTATTCAATAAATTCTGTCCTGCAACTTTATGCAAATTACAACTTTTCCCCTGAAAATCAAAGAGTTTATGGATCTAAACAAAGTCGTCAATTTGTATGGAACCTGCTGATCAGTCGCTGGTGTAAATCGTCAAATAACTCTGGACAAAATTCATGTTTTTTGCCACAAAGTATAAATTTAGTAAATATTATAAGAATATAGACAGCTTTTATATTGAAAACCAATAACTTAGTTTTATCAGAAAAATATTATTTGCAGGTACATTTTTTAAACTGCCCAGGGCATCGTTTACCGAATAATATCCGGGTTGTGTAAAATTTGTCCTGTCCTGAGACCAGACTAAGTACAGTTGAGACCCGGGACGATATTCCCACCTGAGTACAAGATTCGAACGGAACTGGGAAAAGTTGAAGTCAGGATTTCCAAAAGAATAATCAATTTGTGAATAGTCAGTTTCAGAAATTTCGTAGTTATCTTCATTCAGAATCGGACTAAGAATTGTAAATCTGCTATTATATAAAGCAGCTCTTGGCTGTGTGGCCACCTTAAATTCAGCATATTTTCCTATGGAAGCAAACGGACTTCCATAATATTGAATTGAAAACTCCGGTGTTATATTATAATCAATCCTGAAGGTTATGCCCAGTGTATGTTGATTGATTTTTCCAAGTATATACCTGTTTTCACCATTAACAGATTTAGTGTCGACATATTGCAAATTATCCAGGTTATGTGAATAATTGACACTTATTGATATCTTAAGTGTGTTTACAGGCATTAGGGAAAGTCCGGGTTCTACCGAATAGTACCTGCTGTTATGATTTTCAGATGCTATTATATTTGAAGCAAGATCGAATAACATTTTTTTTGAGGGATCTGTTCTCACGTAACAATAATTGGACCATATTGCCGGGATCAGCAATGCATAGCCTCCACGTAAAATACGTGTATCCAGGGCTTGCGATGTATAATCAACGGAGGTGTTGATTGACCAATTGTTCATGAATTCAAGATATATATTTAAACTGCCACCGGAAGACAAGTGATGCATTCCAAAATCCCAGTTATTGGTCTGGTTTATGCCTATATTATAAGTTCTGAAAATGAAAACGGGTTGGTTAATAAAATAGTAAATCGATGACTCTTGTTTAAAAATATCTGCCGTTTGCATATACCCGATGTCGTTAAAATCGAGGCCGGGTGAACGCCAGTTGAATTCTGTTGAATACCGCCATAGTCCCTTGCTTCCTTTTCCTATTTTAACACTTCCGCCATAACCCGAGAGTTGCGTTCGTGTGCTGTCATAGTGAATATAATCAACACCAGGTCGCTGGTAATACCGGGCCGATGATTTTTGGAGCTCGCTGATTGCATCGGCATGTCCTTTGATGTCACTGCCCACTAATTTGACATCAATATAAAATTCCTTATCATGCCATTGGTGAAGTAAATCGAGGCCACCTGTATAAGCTTCACGGTTCATGAAATTGAGTTGCGAGGCAGAAAAAAATCGGTTGGTCGATGTGAGCAAACCTCCCAACATGGTGTTTCCCTGTTTAAAATCCCGCTGCATACGGACTATAGCATAACTGGTTAAAGGATCAACGCTTAAATTCCTTTTGCTGCCTGCTGAATCTATCTTTGCATATTCATTAGCTGTAATACTTTGTAAAACTCCTATTGAAAGTCCGTTTGATGTTTTCCCGCTTACTTTTACAGCACTGAGAATGGCTGTCTTGTCAGGATACTTAATATATTCATTTTCCTGTAAATCGGGTATATAGATGGGACTATGGCCAATCCGGCGACTATAGAAAAGGTTGACATTGTCAAAATCAAAACTGAAAATATTTTTTCCTTCCAGGAAAAGAGGCCGTTTTTCTTCATAAAAAGTTTCAAATGCAGTGAGGTTCATCACTGACGGGTCGGATTCAACCTGCCCAAAATCGGGATTTACAGCAAGGTCAGCCGTGAAATTACTGGACAGACCTATCTTTGCGTCAACCCCCGCATTTCCCAGCCATGTCCTGCCTTTGTTTGCAAAAGGATTTTCCGGTTCTTCCTTAAAAGTGTTTAGTTTTCCAAGTGCGTATGGCATAATTTCGATTCGCCGGGATTTCGGCAATCCCTTAATTCCGTGTAATTCGCCAAAAAGGTATAGCATACCCGGCCCTGTGGAAGATTGGGATTCCCAGTCACTTTCTTCCTGTAACCGATCAACCCATCGCCAAAAGTGCATGCCCCATACCTGGTCATAATCGTTGCTATATCTCAACTGACTTAATGGAATTTCAAATTCTGCTACCCAAGCAGAATCTTCCAATCCGACTTTAGCTGTCCATACGGCATCCCAGTTGCGATCTGCTCTAATGGGATTGGTTAAGACAAGATCAATTTTTTGGCCGAAAGCTGTAACATTAAATTCAAAACCAGTGCGGTGATCATGATAACTGTCAAAGTTGATCCCGACCATATCACCTGCAAATTTATCCCTGCGTCCTGCCTTTCTTGATATCAAATCCGGCTGGTAATCAACAGCACGTACAGCAATATAAATATTCCTGTCGTCATAGAGAACTTTCAGATAGGTGGGAAAAGTTGGTTTTGCTCCTTCTTTTGGTACCCATTGCGTAAAGTCACCTGACCATTCACCTGTTTCCCAGCATGGATCGTTTAAGACACCATCAATAACCGGTTTTTCTGTCGTCAAACGAATTGTATTATATACTCTTAAGGGTTTTTTAGAAACATCATTTATTGTATCATCCTTATTTACAGGGTAAGAAGAATACGCATAATAACTCAGTAATACCAGCAGAAATAATAAAATAATGAATTTT
>CAYUAV010000002.1:0-11971 GCA_964442665.1 uncultured Bacteroidales bacterium | reverse complement strand
CCGAAACTAAAATTTAAACTTCAATTATACAATAATTTTCTAATAATATAAAAGATGACAAAGACTGCCGGATTAAAAAGCGAAGTAGTAAGTGATTTTATCCAGGACAATAATGGCTTCATCTGGTTTGTCACTTACAATGGGTTATACAGGTAAGATGGTATTAAATTTTGTTATATGAAATACCACGCCAGAGCTTTATAGAGAATTTTTAATTACTACAATACCAAAAGGGTCCAAAGACCCCCTGCTGCATCGATTACACCAAACACGATGAGCATAGGTTGAGCTTTCTTGGTAACAACAAGCAAAACGAAACTTATAAGTATTGCAAATCTTCCAACCACAGTAGCCCAAAAGAAAGGTGTTAATTCATTCTGGGCAGCTATGATGTAATAAAAGCCTAATAATGCGATAACAATACCCAATACTCTTATCCAGGATTCATTTGTTTTAGGAAATTTAAATACTGGTAAAACTGTATTTGGAATAAATATGAAACCAGCTCCCACAAGAGCTAAATAGATACCAAATACGAAAATGCTAATAGCTGATGGACTCATAACTACCTCCTTTTTTTATTAAAAGACTAAAGCGTGGTTTTTCATATAATCGTGCTAATATAATCAATTTATATCGGGATAGGGTGTTCAATATGTCGGGAATTGTCAGATTATTACTTTACAATTTTTTGCAAAATCACTAATATGGTCGATTGGTTTTGGTTAAAACTATTATTAAAATCAGAAGATTTGGGCAGATCAGAAATGATCTACTTGAAGGGATATTGGGAATGGCAGCCTAAAGCATGTTATATCTTAATTTCTATAATACACACAAATCCACCATACGGAAGCATATTTACTTCGATCTCATTGTTTTCAAGAATAATGCTTTTGCTTTCCAAACTACAGCTGCTATGTCCGTCATTAATAATTAATATTTCTGCTCCATATGGTACAATCCTTGATAAATTAAGTTTAAGGTTTTTTTCAATATCCTCACCGTTAATACCGCCAACATACCATATGTTGTCTTTCTTACGGGCAATTACTGCTTCTTTTCCAGGGTAACCGGCCAGGTATTTAGTTTCATCCCATCTAACTGGCAAAATTTTTAATAAGTTTATTGCAAACGAAGGAAGGCTTTTTATCTTTTCCGGCGTCTCTACATAATGTGTTATCCCAGACTCAATGATAATTGGCAGAGCTAATTCAAATCCATAAGTAGTTAAATGTGGATAAGTACTGTTTGAAAAACCTCCGGGTGTATAATCGGTTGGGCCTGCCACACCTCGCAGGTATGGTATAGTTGCAATATGCGAAGGTGCCTTTTCTGGATAATTTTCATCAAATTTATAGCATTCTCCTCCTCGTATGGCTTCCATTGCAAGCAAATTCGGGTATGTCCTGCGCCAACCTTTCGGTAAGGTACATCCATGGAAATTGACAACTAATTGATAATCTGCAGCATCTTCTAATATTTCGATATAATACTTAATTATTTTCTGTTTATCTGACTGAAAGAAGTCTACTTTAATTCCTTTGATTCCAAGTTTGCTTATTCGTTCAAACTCTTGTCTTCTTACCTCCCCCTTATCCATCAAATCACGTGGTTCTTCGCTTACTACATTATGCTTTCCACCTGAATTATACCAGATCAATAGTCCAACATTTTTGCCTGCTGCATATTTGGCTAATTGTTCAAGTGATCCATTTTTCATGCGGTTCCAATTGGCATCAACAAGTGAGTACTCCCATCCCATTTCAGCAGCCAGGTCGACAAAAGGCACTAATCTTTCATAATCCTGCGGACTATCACTCTCTGACCACCAACTCCAGGATGATCTGCCCGGTTTAATCCAATTGGTATTCTCAATTTGATTCGGGAAAGCCAGATCGGTAGCCATATGCGATTCTACAATATCAGCCAGCGTTTTTCCCACAGTAATGAACCGCCATGGAGTTTTCCATGGTAATTCAGCATGAGATGTATTATCGTAATATCCCATGGCCTCCTCAGCTTCGGCAGATTTAATTTTATAAACACCATCTTCGCAACTGCTATGAATATGGCTGGCTCCATATGAACCATCAAAACCAGATTCTGAAATAAATACCCAGCAATTGTTCGTTTCAAAAAGCATGGGAAAAGCCCAGCCATTCTTGTTCCATGGAGCATTTGTTCCAATTTTAAGCGGGCCTGCGTAAAATGTTTCGTAAGCCGGGCTCCAATGGGTTACCGTATCGTATGGATGTGCCCAAAAGTTACCGTCACCAAGGTTGAAACCTGTCTGTTCTTTAACAATCCGTACCTGCTTAATGCTATTATCGGGGAAAAAGTATTGAAAAGCCATACCATTGTTGAAGGCTCTGAATATCAGGTTTATATTTTTCTGCTCATAGTTTGTAAATGCCAGACTGATTTCATTATATGTATTATTGTACTTTTGCTTGCTTCCTGATAATAGTGAGTATTCAACCTTTTTATTTTTGGTGGTTTTGGATGAAATAAACTGAAGGTTTTCAATAAATATACTTTCTTCTCTTATTATCCCCAAAGGTGAAGGTTCAATGATTTGCTTGTATGAACCATCATTTTTAATATAAACCGAATAGTATAGTTTATTGGAATTTGATGTTTCAATCCTGCTTATCTCAACTTTAATATACTTGTTTGGTGAGATAATGTGCCATGAAGTTGTGTCCTTATTACACGAAATCAATAGAGTGATTAGTAAACCACATAAGGTGAGCTGAATAAATTTGATCATTATTATAGTATTAGTGTTTTCTTTTCTTGAAAGATTCATTTTTACTGCATCTATTATTTTCTCAAAAGTAGGTTTGATCATTTTTTAAATGGTTCGATATTTCCCCGATTAAGTCCAATATTTTGTCCAAAACATTGAGACCAGTTTATAATTAGCATTTAAATAGTATATAATTGCTAAATCCAGGGTACAATTAAAGGCAGGAAATACTCGAAAAAATGAAGTAAACAATATAACTAACCTCTTTAATAAAATGACAAACTAAAGATCCTGCCCATCCAAATACATTTGTGATAAAATCTTTATGAATTAGAAATGGCAAAATTATCTGATTTTACTTCTGCAGGAAAGCTTGCATAGATAAAAGTACCCGGATAATTCTGTGACTTGTGTTTTAAATCTTGTGCCAAATAATTATAAATGAAAACTAAACAGATTTTCTACGTTTTGGGATTAATATTATGGGTTGCTTGCAGTGACCTGGACTCATCCATTGACAATAAAAAACCCTTAAAAGAAACTTATACGTCATCATCAGCAGTTCGCAGCGGAATAGCCCTGGGGGGAATAGGTACCGGAAGTATTGAACTCCGTCAAGATGGGAATTTTTATAACTGGTCCATCTTTAACAACTATCCACATGGCACGGGTCCTGCTTTTGAACTTCCAACATTACCTAATAAGCATGTGGATGATAGCTATTTATTTTTTCTGGTTCGTTATCAAATTGACGGAGAACAGCCCAAATTAAAGCTTTTACAAATAAATAATTCACTAAGTGAAGGTGCATTGGAAGGAATTATATATTATTACCCCTGGATGGAAGCAGTTGAGAACATTGAATACAGCGGCCGTTTTCCGTTTGTGCATATGAAATTCACCGATTCAGAGATGCCTTTTGATATTGAAATGGAAGCTTTCTCTCCATTTATTCCTCACGATGTGGCAAATTCTTCCTTACCAGGTATCTATTTTAATTTTGAGCTGGTTTCTAAAACCGACAAACCTGTCGACGTGATGCTTTTGGGAACACTCAGAAATTTGGTGGGTTACGATATGATAAACCGCTCTTTTGCATCTGAATTAATCGAAAAAGAGGACTATAAATTTTTTGTCCATAAAGCTGAAGGGATGGATGAAAAACAATCGAGTTACGGACAAATGGGACTTGGTGCCATTGGCGAAGATGAAGTTTCATACTATCTGGGATGGGAACACAAACACCCCTATTACGAGAGGTTGCTGATTGCGAAAAAACTAGCGAATATTGATGACACCCCAAACCGTAACACAAAAACAACAGATGGCCGTTTAATTGGTCGAATTAGTGACCTTGACAATGATCAGCGATGCTTTAGCTCAATTGCCGTGTCTCATAAATTAAACAAAGGGGATAAATTTTCCCCGGTGTTTTTTATGAACTGGTATTTTCCCAATAATTATGGCGCAGTACAGTATAAAGCGGATAATGCTTCATCCAGTAAAGCCTGGCCCGAACGGTATAGTGCAAACCTGAAATACACAAAAAATATTGGACATTATTATCAGAATACGCTTAACAGCCTTGAAGATATTGCCGGGTATTTTGTAAAAAACCGGGATACCTTAAAAAATGAGAGCCGTCGCTTTGTCGATAATATGTATCAGTCGGATATTGAACAGTTTGTGCTTGATCAGGTTAACTCGCAGCTAAATACTTTTGTTACCTCATCAACTTTATCAAAAGCCGGAAAATATGTGATAAGGGAAGGTCTTACCTCCTATCAATCATGGGGACCTGCCGCCACAATTGATGTTGCGCTCTATGGATCTCAAATGGTTGTTGCCCTGTTTCCGGAGCTGCAGAAGTCAATGATGCGTGCACACCGGGAATTACAGACCAAGGCTGGTGAGATTAATCATGGATTAGGTTACGATCCCGATTTTAATTATAATGGAACCTGGGGCGTATACGAGCGTGTTGATTTAGTGCCAAATTATATCCAGATGGTTTTGCGTGATTATTTCTGGACCAATGACAAAGCCTACCTTCGAGAGATGTGGCCTTCCATCAAACTGGGAATCGATTACATCCTTAATCATCGTGATAAAGATGGTGATCAAATGCCCGACATGGAAGGTATTATGTGTAGTTACGACAACTTTCCGATGTATGGTCTGGCTTCTTATATTCAATCGCAGTGGATTGCAGCACTTACCATGGCTGCTCAAGCTGCTGAAGAAATGGGGGAACCTGAAATGAAAGAAAAGTATGAAGCTATAGCCAGAAAAGGAAGCCAATTAATGAATGAAAAGTTATGGAATGGATCATATTACAGGCTCTCAAATGATTATAATGGAGTTAATGGCGTTAATGAAGGATGCTTGACTGACCAGCTAATTGGCCAATGGATAGCGCATTGTGCGGGTATTGGCTACCTTATTGAACCCGAAAAGGTAAAAAAATCATTGGAGAGCATTCTGGAAAAATCGTTTATCGATAACTCATTCCTGCGAAACTGTTCATGGCCGGAACATCCTGAACTTTTCCCTATTCACTCTTCTGATTTATGGGTCGATCAGGCCAATACTCCCTGGACAGGTGTAGAGTTAGCCTTTGCATCGTTCTTAATATATGAGGATATGCTCGAAGAGGGTTTAAAAGTGATAAAGGGTGTTGATGACCGCTACCGAAAGGCAGGGTTGTATTGGGATCATCAGGAGTTTGGAGGTCATTACTACCGACCCATGTCGGCATGGGCCATCATGAATGCATATTTGGGATTATCCATAAAACAGGGGGTATATAGCTTTGCACCCAAAAACAGGAAACAAAACTTCAAGATGTTCTTTGCTGGTCCAAATGGTACAGCACATTACATTCAAAAAAATGGTGCCGTTTATCTTGAAACACTTACCGGAAGTCAGCATTTGCATGAAATGAAAATCAAATCATCAATTGTAAAAAACAAAAATATAAAGGTTAGATTAAACAATAAGGCACTGGAACCAAAAGAAATAAGCTTTACAAATAATCAATTAATAATAAGCTTTGCTAATTACATAACAATACCGGCAAGTCAAAAACTTGAAATCACATTTAATAAATAGTATATTCAAAAAATTTTGTACTATGGATAAAAGACTATTATTCAATTTAATAAAAGTAGGCCATAAAGTAAAGCCCATACTTCTTTGGGTAATAATAGGAATGGTCTTTTCGAACTGTGGCAGGCAAAGTTCAGAATCTACAAAAAAGGAATCCAATTCAGTGAAGGAGCAAGAAACAGTTCAACGATTCTTTTCTGATGATAGTTTTTGGAATCAGCCCATTGGCGACAATCCGGAAATTGATCCCAGCAGTGATAAATGGATAAAAATGCTTGAACAGGAACCTACCGGTGAAAATTTTGGCACTATTTTTCGGAAGTGGACGATTCCGGTTTATGAAGTCAATGAAAACACAGTATATGTTCATGTCAAAAAGCACCCTTTGGATGAAAAGAAAAAAAAAGTCTGGATTACGGAAAACGAAAGGACACACTTTGGCCATGGACCGGGTTTCAATCCTGTTCCAATTCCTGCCGGAGCAAGACCTGATATAGAGGAGGATGCACATTTTGCCGTGGTGGATTGGAAAAGGATGATAGCCTGGGATATGTGGGGACTAAAGCAACTGGAAGATGGTTCCTGGCAATCAAAAACCGGCATGTTTTACCGGCTCGATGGAGACGGCGTTTTCAACAGCTATGAACTGGGTTATGTAGAGGATGAGAGTGTTCATTTCCATGGGCCAAGCAGGGCTTCAGGTGTTCCTGCTATTGCCGGATTGATCCGGTACGATGAAGTAATGGAAGGTGAAATCAGGCATAAGCTTTCTTGTGCAACCCGTTTTGCTGCTAAACAAACTTTTGTTTATCCGGCATCCTGGACCGATGGATTTGTGGAAGGTGGTATTCCCGAAGGGGCAGTTATCCAACTCGACCCACAACTTGATTTAAGGCAGTTCGATTTAACGAAAGAAGAAATTGTGATTGCTAATGCATTGAAGGAATACGGTATGGTGATTGTGGATATAGCCCAGGGGCAACCCATTTATGCTGAAGGTCTATGGGGGTACCAGGATAAATCGTGGGAAGGAAAGCTCTCAGAATGGGAGGACCGGGGGATAAATTCTATTCCGTTTAAACACTATCGCGTTCTAATGATTAAAAATCCAATAAAGAGGGGGGACATTCGAACCAGTAACCCGGAGCATATCAAAAGGTGGCTACCAGAATCTATAAAGTTTTAGTTGAAAAAAATGCAAAACAAGACTCTTAGCCAATTGGCAAAATACCCAACTTTTTATAGAAAATAATTAACCCCTAACCAATGATTATTTAATATTTTCGTATCCGGAGATTATCCAATCATGGTACATACCATCTGACCAACGGAATTAAATTATAAACATATGAAAAAACAAAGGATATTACTTTTAATAGCATTTTTGTTTATTGGTGTAACAATTTTTCCACAACTCTCCTTAAAAATTGTTGATAAAAAAGAGACTTACCAGCCTCTTGATACGCTTGTTATTTTCTCTGAAACCAAAGGACAAATTGAAGTATACGATGCCAGGGGTGACAGGTACTTTTCTTCTGAAATTGAAGAAAAAGTGAAAATGGTTGTTGGTGGCACACTGGGTTCTCATGATATTTTATTGAAAAGCAAAAAGGGTGTTCTGCTTGACATGATAACGTTCACCGTCGATTGCAAAACAGAAATAAATGATGCCTCCGGAAAATATAGGGAATTGCTCGATGTGCTTTATCATTCCATGACAGGAGAATGGAAACGTGAGAGTGATGTACGACGGTTTAATGGACAATATTATCACACTTTTGTGGGGTGGTTACGCGATCATGTGCATACATTGAAAGGTATGAAGTATTTCTATCCCGAGGTTAAAAGCGGAATTGATCTTTATGGCGATTCACAGCGGGAAGATGGCATGATCTGGGATAATTATGATCAGGCTCCGGGAAGCTATTGGATTCAACGGTTCAGGTATGGAGATTTTGTAAAGTATTTTGAAGGTAATGACATGATTTTTACCCGTATCCCTGTTGAAAATGATGTGGAATATCTGTTCATCGAAGGAATTTATTACACATGGAAGGCTACAGGCGATACGGAGTGGATGAAAGGGATGATCGATAAAGCACTTAAGGCTTTGGAGTATAGTACTACAAGTCCGTATAGATGGTCAGATAAATATCAATTGCTTAAAAGGGGATATACCATCGATACATGGGATTTTCAGAACGATGAAGATGCCGCTATCTCTGTAGGAGAAGGAAATATGCCTGATGCAATGATTGTTACTGCTGAACATACACGATTTGGAATTATGTTTGGCGATAATACCGGGATGATCGCCGCTTGCCGTTATTTGAGTGAAATGTTGAATGTTGCTGGCAGAAAAGAAGAGGCTGAAAAAATTCAGCAGTTAAGTAACGATCTTGAAGTCCGATTGAACGAGCTTTCGTGGAATGGTGAATTCTTTACGCATCATGTTCCGGAGGATACTTCAATTAAAAGAGATTTAGGTGTTGACGAAAAAACACAGGTTTCATTATCAAACGCCTACTCCTTAAACCGTGGGATTTCGCACGATAAGGCGGTGAATATTATTAAAACCTATCAGCAGATCAGAACGGAAATGCCTGCTACTTCACCCGGGGAATTCTATACCATTTATCCTCCCTTTGAGAATGGGTATGGAGGCCATAATTCAAAATGGAATTATATGAATGGGGGTGTAACTTCCATTGTAGCCGGTGAATTGGCCCATGGAGCTTTCGAACATGGCTTTGAGCAATACGGGGTAGATATATTGGATAGACAATTGGCACTAGCAAAGAAAACTGACAATTATCTTCATTGCACCTACCGTGGTCAAATGCCGGAAGAGCCCGAGAGGACTTTTACACCCATAAGCCTCAAAGAAGTAGCAAACACCGATTTTGCAGGCAATACACAAAAGGGCGTAATGGGTTGGACCAATGAAGGTGAAAACGATTTACATGAATTCCCCACCGGGAAGCAGATATTTAAAGGGATCGAGTTTACTATAATTGACCCGGAGGAAAATGGCAGAAAGGCCTGCTTAGGTTTATCTGAAGATTCAGCTTATACACAACAAGCCAGGATAAACGTGGATAAAAAGGCGAAATCAATTTATTTTCTACATACCGCGAATAAAACTACTTTTTGCGGAAGCATAACAATAAGATATGCAGATGGGAGTAGTACTTTGGATTATATTACACCCGGGAAAATTACTTCCTGGTGGTATCCTGCTGCGCCTCAAAACAGAAAGCAAATGCCTAATCTTCAAGTGGCATGGACAGGAAAAAACAAGTTTTCAGATAAAGTTGGCGTAGGCGTGTATGGACTAAATAATCCTAAGCCCGATAAGGTAATTAGTGAAATTGTATTTGATGCAGCAAAAGATGGTACCAAATGGATGGTTTTAGGGCTAAGCCTTTCTGACACCAATGTTTTGTTCACACCTGATATCATATCCGGGGGTATTCCAGATAATTGGGGTGCTGCTGCTGTGGTATATGCATTGGTTGAAGGGCTGGCCGGAGTTAAAGATCAGGGACAAACTTTCAATAATGTATTACTTACTCCCCGGTGGGAAGCAGCAAACGAAAAAGAAGTAAGTGTAACAATAAAATACGAAGCATCAAAAGCCTATATAAGTTATAAATACCTTAAAACAAAGAATGAGATATACCTTACTTTTACCGGGACTCAGGACGAAACCGATTTACAGGTTTTATTACCTGAAGGAAGACAGGTTATAGCATCGTTTGTAAATGATAAAGCTGTTGATACCGGTATTAAAAAGGTGGAATCGTCTAATTATGCCTTTATGAAAATTAGTGGGAAGGGAGTATATAAAGTGAAATTTATACTTGAGTGAAAGATTTTTATATATGAACAACAGACTACACATCACCTTTATTTTATCTCTGGCGATATTGCAAGTCATGGCAAATAACCATCCTGCAAAATTTGTATGGAAAGATACCGAAGGTAGAGGGCGGCAGCAAAAAGTGTTATTCCGGTATAGCTTTGAATTAAGTGAAATGCCATCGGAATCTGAAATTCATCTGTTTGCCGATTCCAGATATCATCTCTATGTTAACGGAACCCATATTAATTTCGGACCCTCCAGATTTTATCTGGCTCATCCGGAATATGATACTTACGAAATGAAGAGTTATCTTAAAGAAGGTGTAAATGTAATTGCCGTTGAAGTGCTGGCCAATGGAATGGAAACATTTCAATTACCCAAAAGTATTGGAGGTTTCATTGCATGGGGATCAGTTATTGAAAGCACGGGTAATGAGATAAATTTAGAAACACCCGGTAATTGGAAAATGCTTCCTGTAGCATCAATGGACACCAATACCATTAAGTTTTCATTTGCATGCGGAGCTTTAGAAAATCAGAATTTGAATAAAGAACCTTCCGGCTGGCAGAATATTTCCTTTAATGACCAGGGTTGGCAGACTCCTGTAACAATTAAAAATCAAAGCCATTGGGGAGAGCTAACCCCCCGGACAATTCCGCACCTGACTCAGAACGAAAAGACACCCCTTTCATGCCTTGGTATATTCAAGGAACAAAAAGATGAAGTCATATCTTCATTTTATGTAAAAACTCCTGATGAAACAGCTGCAGACTATAATTCAGGCCAAAATATGCTGGGGTATACCTATGTTTTTTCGCCAAAAGATCAGGAAATCGAACTGGGTACCTGGTGGGGCGATTATTATCTGAATGGAGAAGGGCCTTTACATATAAGTTCGAGAAGTAATTCAAATCCGGTAAGGGAAAACCGGGTATTTAAACTCAAAAAGGGATGGAACTATCTATTTGTATATTACCGGGCCATATGGGGAGCATGGGAATTTACGGTGGCTGTGCCTGCAAATTCAGGATTGCAATTTGCAGCAGATAAGAATAAAAAAGGCACATTATTTTTTAAAACCTTAACACCATCAAGCGAAGAACAATCGGTTGAATTGGTAAATAAATTTAAAACCAATGAAAAAGAATTATTAAAATCCCTTGAGAGCTTAAACTGGCTTAGCCAATCATACAGTAAAAGGATTGAGAATCCTGCCAGGGAACTTGTCTGGCACCACCCCGACTTTTTTAATAATCTAAAGGAAAATGATTATCAGACAAGAGATTTTGTAACCACCGGACCCCGGTACTATGTTTTCGATATGGGACATAAAACACTGGGCAGATTATTTATTGATATGGATGCACCAAAAGGAACAGTAATAGAATTTGGATGGAGCGAAGATTTAAATGAATACCAAATGCCCTATTTATACAAACGTATGCAAATTAATTCGGGCGCCCGTTTTATAACCAACGGAACACAACACCGATATACCACCTTTAAACCGTATGGGGTTCGTTATATTATAGTCAAGGTAGTACCAGTTCAAAACCAAAAGGTGAAAATTCATCAGCTGGGTGTGATTGAGCAGGTTTACCCTTATGAAAAAGTAGGTTGGTTTGAATGTTCCGACCCCATGTTAAATAAAATCTGGGAATTGGGCTGGCGTACTCTAAGGGTCTGCTCGGAAGATTCATACATCGACACACCCTTCCGCGAAAGAGGGTTGTATGCGGGAGACGCCTTACCGGAATATGCCATCACCCTGGCCACTTCAGGTGAAAGCCGTTTGATAAAAAAATCACTAGTTTTATTTCAGGATATGTACAGGGAAGAGATGACCACGGGTTCAGAAAACAGGCATAATGATTTCATTTTAAAAACTCTAATTGAATTATACTGGTACTACAAATATACCGGAGATTCTACTTTTGCTAAGTTGCTTTATCCAAATTATAAAACATACCTGAATCATTTGGAAAAGAGAATTACTTCTGATGGATATTACCAGGCCGGGAATGTCTTTTTGGAGTGGACAAGAATTCCAAAAACAGCCGATTTAACTGCATACCAGGCATTATTATATGGCTCATTTAAAATGATGCAGGATTTAGCCACTGATTTTGGATACACGGACGATGTATATGAATTTTTAAGAAGAGCAGAGGCATTAAAAACCGTAATTAACAAATTATTTTGGGATGAGAAACTCCATTCATTTTTTGATGGTTATGAGAATGGCC
>CAYUAV010000001.1:314-29507 GCA_964442665.1 uncultured Bacteroidales bacterium | reverse complement strand
AGTAAAGGATTGATGAATTAAGCCATATACCATGCTGCGTTTATAAGTTTAGAGTTGGTTATCATATTAAAATCTGATAATAGTATATCACCCGTACTTATTTTACTATCAACTTCAGATCAATCAGCTTTATTGCATTGTCGGCATCTACGGAATTAACCCTATCTGTTACAATGACAACCCTTTGTCAACAGGATAATTTAATCCGTGGAATACTACTGCATAACTAATGTGATATATGTAACCAAGCTACTGTAATAAAACAACCTTATTTATTTAGAATGATTATATATTATCTCAAATTCCAATAAATTATTTCATTAAATAAAAAATTTTATTTATTTCGCGTTTATACTTAATACGTTAACAGTAACCAAACTCTACTATATCATGAAGAAACACTATTTATTCTCAATCTCAGGAATAGTAATTCCTGCATTGATCATTATGCTATTTGTCTCCTGTTCGAAAAAAGAACATGAGATGGATAAAAAAGGCTATCTTAATCTGGACATGGGAATATCGGTTGAAACTTTTAATGTATACAATAACCTGAAGGCAGCCGAACCCGATGAATTCTCAGTTGCCATTTACGATCTGTCAGACCAGCTGATCGTATCGTATGAACATGCTGTTGATATGCCGGATGTTATTGACCTTCCCGAGGGTTCATATTATGCAGTAGCCTCATCCGACAACAATTTGCCTGCTGCATTCGATAATCCATACTACTATGGCGAGTCGGATGTGTTTGTTATTGTGGCCGGTGAAACCACTTCAGCATCCGTTACCTGTATATTGTCGAATATCATGGTCACGGTGGTATATTCCCAATCGGTAACAGACGATTTTACCAGTTATGAAACCACAGTGGGTAATGCAGGCGGAAGTCTCATCTTCGGTATGACCGAAAGTCGTGCAGGTTATTTCGACCAGGGCCCCCTGGATATAGAAGCTACGCTGACATACCTGAATGGCAGTGGTGACCCTGGAACGCTATTACTCACGGGAAGTATTGCCAGTCCTGAAGCAGGTAAACACTATGAAATTCATATTGAAGCGTGCCTTACCGAAGGCTATGGCAACATTTTACTTGATGTGGATGAGTCGTACGAAACTGAGGTAGTGGTTATCAGTAATGAGGACCCCTCGGGATGGAACTATGGTGATCTGCTGATCACGGAAATAATGTATGATCCCGATGCTCTGGGCGATTCTGAAGGCGAATGGCTCGAAGTACTGAACAATTCCGATGAAACAGTAAACCTGAAAGATCTGGTATTACGCAGGGGTTTCAATAATGCCCTGCACGTGATCGCAAATGATGTGATACTGGCTTCGGGTGAATATGCTGTACTGGCACGTACCATAACGGCTACTGACAATACAGACTATGTGTATGGCACATCGATTACGCTTCCCAACGCCGGCGAAGAACTGATTTTAAATACTTATGGAACCGATGGTACGGATGGTTATATTATCTGCTCTGTCGACTACGGAGATCCAAGTTTCCCATCCGTTCCTGCCGGCAGCTCGCTTCAACTCAGTTCGGATATTACCAGTGCCACAGAAGCCATGTTGGGCAGTAACTGGTGCGAAAGCACTGTTGCCTATAACACCGGCGATCTGGGTACGCCCGGCATTGCCAACAGCCTTTGCCAATAGTTGTATAATCTTTTTAACACAACATAAATCCCTGCCGGAATTCACCGGCAGGGATTTTAATGACGATAAGAATGAATGCGGATTCTGGAGTACTTGAATTAATACCTTTGAAATAAATAGTAACGATGATGCAGGAAGTCTATCTTTCACTTTATTCTGCCTGCAATGAGTTTATTCCGTAACCACCATTTTTTTAATAGCTATTATAGAATTATCTGCTATAAGGCAATAGTTATAAAGGCCCGACGATAATTCTCCCGCATGGATAATTACTTCTCCATTGCCGGAGTTCAGATTTTTATAGGCCAGTTGTTGTTTTCCCTGCAGGTCGTAAACGTAGATTGCCGCATCGGTCGATCCGTCGGACACGTAATATTGCAGGCGGGTTTCTTCGTTGAACGGATTCGGAACATTCTGGTATAGGGCACTTGCCGTTCCGGAAGGTGATCCGCCATCGATGGAACCGGATTTCGATGTTACAGCTTGCTGATCTAACTGCTGCTGTAATTCAGCTATTTGTGTGTTCAATAAATTGATTTGCTGATTGAACTGGCTATCCAGTTCTTTTAGCGCTTCCACCAGAACAGGGATAAAACCATCATAATTTAAACAATAGTATCCGTCCGGATCCTCCCCAATCAACTCGGGGATAACCTGAATTACATCCTGGGCAATGAATCCGTAGTTTATTCCCTGGTTGAACATTTTGTCTTTAAATTCTTCCGATTGAGAATAAGTAAAAATTTGTCCTTTCAGGTTCCGTACCTTATCAAGCGGTTCAGATATAGGTTCAATATTTTCCTTGAAACGTATGTCGGAAGGCGACATGGCCCCAACTGAATAGAGAGGACCATTCACATATAATCTGTAACCCATGGCGTCTGTAGCGCCCAGAGCTACATTTTCCTGGTCAAAATCGCCATAGATCAGGGGATTTCCTTCCTCGCTATTGGCAATATATAACCGGTTCGATGCCAAAACATTCTTTCCTGCCCCGTACCCAATCAACACATTACCTTCTCCCTGACAATTCTGGCCGGAATAAATGCCCAGAAATGTATTACGATTCCCTTCAGCATTATTTGAACCTGCATTTTGTCCAATAAATACATTAGCACTACCTAAATTATTTCTGCCTGATTCAAAACCGATATAAACATTACTTGAGCCAATCTGGTTATTATATCCGGCGTAACTGCCTATAAATGTATTATTGACTACCCCGAGGCTTTGAAAACCTGTTTTGTATCCTAAAAAAGTATTGGAGCCTCCGGAGGCACCCGTTAAATGATACCCCGATTCCGCACCGATAAGGGTATTGCCTTCCGAGTATAATTCATTAAACGATGCTGCCTTCGACCCAATTATTACATTATTTAATCCAAGCTGGTTATGCTTTGCCGCTTCAAATCCTATGATAACACAGCTGTTAAAATCTCCTTCAATTCCGATCCGGGTACCTAATACAGAATTGTGTGTACTTGAGGTACTAAAACTACAAGCCTCGTTACCAATATAAATATTGCCATCTCCTTCAGTATTTTTTATGCCTGCAGATTCACCTATAAAAATATTTTTATTCCCTGTTGTATTGTTATAACCAGCCTGAGCTCCTATAAACGTATTGCTATCTGCTACATTATTAAATCCGGCCACGATACCCATAAAAGTGCAGAAACTCGAATTGCTACGCAATCCGGCCTGAGTCCCAAAAAATGAATTGTTGTTTCCATTATGATTATTTAATCCCGTTCGGGAACCAACATACGTGTTATTATTTCCAATACGTAAAAGACTTCCCGAACTAAATCCGACAGATACATTATTTCTGCCCTGAACATGGTTACCGGCATAATCGCCAACAGATACATTGAAGTTACCGCCTTCACCGGCATCAAGACCAAGATTGGTATTATACTGCGGCAAAACTGCCTGGTTCACCAAAAACCAGGCAAGCACTAAAAAAATAGATTTTTTCATTACATAAAGTTTTAATTATTAATTAAGTATTAGTTAAGGCCTGTAACAACCTTCATTTCATGTTATTTTTCGCCCTTCGATTAGTTATTTCAGCTGATCAGTCTCGATACGTTTATTACCCATGATAATTATTGTATCTGCTGCGTGCTTACTATGGCAAAAAGTAAAATACCGGGAGTTAAGCTGAATACGTACTTATCTTCAATTTGTACTGCTAGCAACTATGGATTTATCTTAAAAAGTTAATCGCCATACTTCGTTCAACTCCATTATGCCCGATCGTACAATAGTATATTCCCGAAGGAAGCGGTGTACCCAGTTTATCATTACCGTTCCAGGTTAATACATGGTAACCGGCTGGTACATCTTTTACAGCATGATTATATATTTCAGTACCGGTGACATCCTGAATCTTTATTTTAACCGAACCGCTTTCGGGTATACCAAAACGAATCGTAATTTTCGAAGTAAACGGATTCGGGTAAGCGTTAGCAATTACCAAACCGGCAGGAATATCAGAAATTGAGTAATCCTGAATATTATCAATTATCGCAGGAAGGTATTCTACGGCTGAACTGAACTGAGAAGTATTCCCGGAATCATCAGTTGCAGTGGCTGTAACGTAAGTTTTTCCGGGTTCACCGGCCCATGAAAAATTTCCTGAAGCATCTGCTACTACAAAACCTTCAAATACATCACCTTCATCATTATCGGTCGAGAAAATCTCCACGGTGCATTCAGAGCAAGCTGTTCCTGTTACCTGGTTTTCAGCGGCATTGTTAATAACCGGTGATGCCAATCCTGTATTGCCATCGTCTATCAATGCTATACCAAATACCGAATTATTAAAGATTTCATTACCTGTTATAGTATTTCCGGTCGCCGAATCACTTCTAATAGTTATACCATTGGCATCGTTATTGGAAATAATATTTCCTGGACCGATAATATTATCACTTGCTCCATAATCAAGTAATATTCCCGCACTATATTCACCATGAATACCGTTACGCAGATTTGAAGTTCCGGTAGGATCAGTTCCGATATAATTACCCATAATGAAATTATCATGAGTTTCAGTAAGATGGAGATATATACCGGTATACTGATTTCCTCCGATAATATTTCCATCACCAGGATCAGTTCCTCCGATGATATTATTCGCACATTCTAGTAAGGCTATTCCTGAATTACTATTTGGCAGTAATCCTGTACCATCTTTATTGGTACCAATAAAATTACCTTTTACTACTGTGTTCTGCGTATGTCTTATCGATATTCCATGCCCTGTATAGGCATTAACCTGATCATAGGTGCCTGAAATTACATTCCCCTCACCAGGTTCCGGACCTCCCACAATAGTGCTGTCGCAATAAAATTCTATGTATATGCCTGCATACCTGTTCCCTAAAGCCAGATTACCTTCAACATCAGTTCCGATATAGTTGCCCTGTACAATGTTACCATAGCTGTAATCCCCGTCAATCTGTATTCCTCCGTTCAGATTTCCCGAAATAATATTACGATCTTCTGCATTGCCGGTGCCTATCCTGTTATGTGAAGCTTCGTTTTGCAGATGAATTCCGTTATAATTCCCCATGGCAACTGTTCCGGAATAATCGGCCCCAATATAATTCCCAACGATCAGGTTTTCATCTTCTCCCAGAACATAAATACCGTTCATGGTAAATTGGTTCAGTATAAGATGGCCGATGGTATTAAAAGAACTTTTTACAGAAATACCATTTTCGATCGTATTGTTACCATTGATCTCGATTTCCGGACCTTCAGGATTAGTATTTCCCCGATTACGGGTCTGACTTGATCCGTCAATAAATGTATCGTCATCCGTTAGATCAGGTAACTGGCTTACAGGCTGGATAGACCATATTCCGGCAGTTTCGTTGTAACTTCCGTCCTCAGGAGGTATGGTAAAAACAATTGTATCTGCACCGGTATGAGTGTTAGCATTGATTATAGCTTGTCTGAGGGAACCTTCTCCTGTATCATTGCCGTTTGATACAAATATTATATTGGCATAAGAAGCGAATGTAACGATCAGGTTTAGTAAACCTAAAATAATCCACCGGGTAATTTTTTTCATGAGTTTAATATTTGAATTTGGTCTTAGCGAAACAATCTAGCTAACATATTGTTTAATACTTATTTTCCTCTTCAATACAAAGGCTGTATGGGTATTGCCCTCTATGGGATTATCAGATTGAATCTTGTTACCAACGAAAAATAATTTCATCGCCTTTAAATCAGGATTATGGGTTTTTTCTTAATTAGGGTGTCATAATCCGCCGGTTATCGAGCGGTGAAACATAAATACAAAGGAAAGAATGAAAAAGAACCGAAGATTTTGGATAGTCTCCACGATGTTGGGGGTTATACTGCCATTAAACAGTTGCGAGAAAGTAAAAGATAACTTTTTATCCGACCCGGGAACCATGGTTGAATACAGGGACCATGTAGGTGTATTAAACGAATTTCGTATTACAGGAGCCATTGATGGTTCAATATGGGGCGGCGTCGATGGTTTCTATACCGATGATTCCGACCTGAGCACGGCTGCCGTGCACGCCGGTAAACTTAACGTAGGACAGCGCGATGTGGTAAAAGTCAGAATGTATGCCGGCCGTGACGAATACTTCGGCAGCACACAAAACGGTGTTACTTCAGACGATTATGGATCGTGGGTAGGCACCTACGCGTTTGAATAAATAAGGAAAACTTAATTGTATTAAAAAGTCTTGTTTGCTGCTTGACCTTATTTCTATCTCATAATAATTCCCCGATAAAAAAAGTTAACGGGGAATTTTTCTTTACGATCAGAAGATGGTCTACTGTATATAATCGCTGTAAATAGCAGTAATACCCGATTCAAGAGAAATATTTTCCTTCCAGCCCAGGCTGTGCAGCTTATCCACATTAAGGAGCTTTTGTTTTGTACCATCGGGTTTCGTTTTATCCCAAATCAGCCCACCCTCAAAACCAATAATATTCTTAATCTTATCAGCAAGTTCTTTAATGGTCAGGTCGCGGCCGGTACCAATATTAATATGGGTATTCCTTATTTCCTCAGCTGCTTCGGGTTTTACAAACTTTTTCCGGTTTTCAACCAGGTCGTTAAAGTCGACATGTTCCATAACAAAAACGCAGGCATCGGCCATATCGTCGGAGTGAAGGAACTCACGTCGCGGAGAGCCCGTACCCCAAAGTGAAACACTCACACTTTCATTTTGAGTTTGTATACCGTATTTATTAATTTTTTCCAGGATCGTTTTTTCACCGGCATTACCATCAACCCCCTCAACAGGTTTTTTATTGAAGTCATTTTTTATGGCCGGCCAGTTATTATTCATCAGGCACTTCCCCAGGTGCATTTTGCGAATCAGGGCAGGCAATACATGCGATTTTTCAAGGTCGTAGTTATCATTGGGCCCATATAAATTTGTAGGCATAACTGAAATAAAATTAGTGCCATATTGCAGATTATAGCTCTCGCAGAGTTTTATTCCGGCAATTTTAGCCACAGCATAAGGTTCGTTGGTATACTCGAGCGGATCGGTAAGCAGGTATTCCTCCATAATGGGCTGCGGACAATCGCGGGGATAAATACAGCTGCTTCCCAGGAATAATAATTTTTTCACGTCAGACCGGTAGCAGTTATGCACAATATTATTCTGTATGGTAAGGTTTTCGTAAATGAACTGAGCCCGGTAAAGATTATTGGCAACTATTCCCCCCACTTTTGCAGCAGCAAGAAATACATATTCCGGCTTTTCCTTCTCAAAATATGCTTCAACGGCTCTATAATCCATCAGGTCGAGTTCGTCGATACTTTTACCAACAATATTGTTGTAGCCTTTCTTTTTCAGGTTACGAACAAGCGCACTGCCCACCAGACCCAGATGTCCGGCAATATATATTTTACTGTTCTTCTCCATGATATTTAAGAATTATTGAACTGAGAAGCTATGAATCAAGTATAAGTCCTGAAGGATTATGTCAATAGAAAGCCTGATGATCAATCCTTTCCAAACTTCCTATTCAAAATAGTTCAGTGTTTTATATCCTCCGTTTCGAAGGAACTGATCTTTCTGCATTAATTTGATATCGGACTGCACCATATCTTCTACAAGACCTCTCAAATCGTATTCCGGTTCCCATCCTAATTTTGTTCGTGCTTTTGTAGGGTCCCCGATTAAGAGATCGACTTCCGTAGGCCTGAAGTATGTCGGATCAACAGCCAGAACTTCCTTACCAATAGGAAGTTGGTACCGGGGATCGGTACATTTTGATATAAATGCTTTTTCTTTGTCGCCTTTACCTTCAAAATCAAGTTCGAATCCTACTTCAGCAAAAGCCATTATTGCCAGTTCACGAATTTCTGTGGTAATACCTGTGGCAATGACATAATCGTCAGGTTCTTCCTGTTGCAGAATCAGATACATAGCTTTGATATAGTCTTTTGCATGCCCCCAGTCACGTTTTGATGAAAGATTGCCCAGATATAGCTTATCTTGCAATCCAAGTGCTATACGTGCGACAGCGCGGGTAATTTTTCGTGTAACAAATGTTTCTCCTCTGATAGGAGACTCATGGTTAAATAAGATACCGTTGCATGCAAATATGTTATATGCTTCCCGATAGTTGACTGTAATCCAATAGGCATATAGTTTAGCTACCGCATAAGGACTTCGGGGATAGAAAGGAGTTTTTTCGGTTTGTGGAACTTCCTGTACCAAACCATATAATTCACTCGTTGAAGCCTGATAAAATTTTGTCTTCCTTGTGAGACCTAATATTCTGATTGCTTCTAGTATCCTCAATGCCCCTAAACCATCAGCATTCCCGGTATATTCAGGTGTTTCGAAACTTACCTTAACGTGACTCATCGCAGCCAGGTTATAAATTTCATCGGGTTGGACTTCCTGAATAATTCGTATCAGGTTTGTCGAATCCGTCAAATCAGAATAATGTAGTATAAAATTTCTATTCTCTACATGCGGATCAAGATACAGATGATCGATCCGTTCGGTGTTGAACATTGAGCTTCTTCGCTTGGTACCGTGTACTATATATCCTTTTTTAAGTAAAAATTCAGCAAGGTAAGCACCATCCTGTCCGGTTACACCGGTAACCAATGCTACTTTTTCATTTGCCATTATTATGCTTATTTAAGTTTAGCAGATTTCAAACACATGGGATGATATTCGCCTTTTAAGCCAATGGGTGTTGCATTTCGAATTGTATATACCGTTTCGATTGCCGGTTTAGCATAGTGCATAGGAAATCCGTTACCCTCCAGAATACGTTTATAACTTACAGTATGCAGATCGGTAAATCCTTCGCTAAATTCAATCTCTTCGTTATTCATGGTGATCGAACGATAAGTTCTGTTTCCCGCCTTTTTATTTTTATCCGGTATGTCGTTATAATCGAGACTCAGAAACCATTTTACACGTGCTTTCTCCAGATCGAGATATCCTGAGGCTTTATTCTTCTCAAGAAGATGAACAATATTATGTTTCACGCCTCCAAATATCCATATCAGCATATCAAAAAAATGAACACCGATATTTGTTGCAATACCTCCCGACTTCTCAATATCCCCTTTCCATGAAATAAAATACCATCTCCCCCGGCTCGTAATATAGGTAAGTTCAATCTCGTATATTTTATCTTTGGGGGCTTCATCAATTTTCTTTTTTAATGCAATGATCGAAGGATGAAGTCGAAGCTGAAGAATATTGTAAATATTATTACCGAATTCCTTTTCAATTTCACTCAGCGCATCCACATTCCATGGATTCAATACAAGGGGTTTTTCGCAAATAGCATTTGCCCCGGAACGCAAAGCAAAACGAATATGTGAATCGTGCAGATAATTCGGAGAACAGATACTGACATAGTCTACCTGGGTTCCGTTTCTTCGTAATTTATCGACATGCCGGTCGAAACGTTCAAACTCCACAAAGAAATTACTCTCGGGGAAAAAACTATCTATAATTCCCACGCTATCATTAGGATCGAGCGATGCAAGCAGTGTATTCTCTGTATCTTTAATAGCCCTTAAATGCCGGATGGCTATATACCCGCCAACTCCGATTATTGCAAAATTTTTCTTGGTATTATTCATAATTATAATTAAAACGAATGTAAAATTAATAATCTCAATATGTTCCTAGCTTATTCTATGAGGAAATGTGTGAATTCCTTGATAAGATTGTACTATCTGTTGAGGAAAAATCCCTATAAACTCAAATATTTAACTTTTTCCGATAAACCCTGGAACAATCCTTTAACATCGAAAAATACGCCGCTCGGAGTCAAGTGATCAGTAAAGAATTTTTCTTCCAGATTACTATAACCTTTATGTGCAACGGCCAGAATTATGGCATCATACAAGCCTGTAATCTGAGTTGCCATATCAATTCCGTATTCATGTTTAACTTCCTCTACATCTGCCATGGTATCCACAACTTCAACTTTAATACCATACGATTGTAATTCTGATATTACATCAGCAATTTTAGAATTACGAATATCACTGACATCCTCTTTAAATGTTATTCCCATTATCAGAATGCGGGAATTAAGTACGTTCTTGCCCAATTTGATTAATCCTTTTACCAATTCTGTAACAATGAAACGACTCATACCATCATTCACCGAACGACCGGCGGTAATTACCTGGGCAAAATGTCCCAATTCGTTAGCTTTGAATGTAAGATAATAAGGATCAACTCCAATGCAATGCCCGCCAACCAGGCCGGGGAAGAAATTCAGAAAATTCCACTTGGTACCGGCAGCTTTTAATACATCATATGTGTTAATTTTCATCTTATGAAAGATAATGGATAACTCATTCATAAGTGCTATGTTAAGATCGCGTTGTGTATTTTCAATGATTTTAGCTGCTTCGGCTACTTTAATGCTGGGAGCTTTATGAATACCTGCCTTTATAATGCTTTCATATACCTTTGTAATTTCTTCGCTTGATTCTTCATCGCAACCGGAAGTAACCTTAATCACATTTGTAAGCGAATGGACCTTATCGCCCGGATTAATACGTTCCGGCGAATACCCAACTTTAAAGTCTTTGATATACTTTAATCCTGACTCTTTTTCTATAATTGGAACACATATTTCTTCGGTAGCTCCAGGAAATACGGTGGATTCGAAAACAACATAATCACCTTTTTTAATCATGCTGCCTACAGTTTTTGCAGCACCCTTCAATGCCGAAAGATCAGGTAAATTGTTTTTATCGATAGGTGTAGGAACAGCTACAATATGAAATGAAGCCTTTTTTAAATCCTCCGGTTTAGAAGTAAAATAAATATCTATGTTATCAAATGAACTTTTATCCAATTCCTTGCTGGGATCGATTCCCTTCTTCATAAGCTCCACACGCCTGGTATTTATGTCGAATCCAATAACCGATAATGTTTTGGCAAACTCCAGTGCAATGGGTAATCCAACATAACCGAGTCCGATAACCGACAACTTTTCCTGTTTATTAAATATTTTTTTCGAAATACTCATAATGATATTTTCATATTAATTAAGTCTGGATTCAAGATAATATGGAACATAGAAATCAGAAACTAAATATTAAACTCTTGTTTTAAACGATCAACAAAATCCAGCTTTTCCCAGCTAAAAAATTCCACTTCGCGCTTTTCTTCAGAGCCATTGGTTTTAAAGACAACAGTCCTCATTTCAGGTGTCCGCCCCATATGTCCGTATGATGCTGTAGCTCTGAAAACCGGATTTTTCAATCCAAAACGCTTAACAATCAGGTTAGGACGAAGATCAAAAATTTGTTCGATTTTGCCTGCAATTGCGCCGTCGGACATATTAATATGTGATGTTCCGTAAGTATTCACAAAAATACCAACCGGGCGAGCCACCCCGATTGCATAGGCTACCTGAACAAGAATCTCGTCAGCAATGCCTGCAGCAACCATGTTTTTTGCAATATGCCTTGCCGCATAAGCTGCCGAGCGATCGACTTTTGAACTGTCCTTACCCGAAAATGCTCCTCCTCCATGTGCTCCTCTACCCCCATAAGTATCGACAATGATTTTTCGTCCCGTTAAACCGGTATCGCCATGTGGACCCCCAACAACAAACTTACCCGTTGGATTTACATGCAGTATGAGGTCATTGTTAAATAATTTCTGAACTCTATCGGGAACTAAGTTTTTAACACGGGGAATGAGTATGTTACGAACATCCCTTTTAATTACTTCCTGCATCTTTTCATCGGTATCGAATTCATCGTGCTGCGTGGAAACCACAATTGTATGAATTTTCAAAGGTAAATTATCATCGGTATACTCCACTGTAACCTGCGATTTTGAATCAGGACGCAGGTACTTCATTTCTTTTTTCTCACGGCGAATTTCTGCCAGTACCTGTAGAAGTAAATGGGATATTTCGAGCGCAAGAGGCATATAGTTATCGGTTTCCCGGCATGCATATCCAAACATTAAGCCCTGATCTCCAGCTCCCTGATCCTCTTCTTTCTGCCTTACAACTCCTCTGTTAATATCAGGTGATTGCTCATGAATAGCTGAAATGACTCCACAGGAATCTCCTTCAAACATATAATCCGAATCAGTATATCCAATTTCCTTAATAACTTCCCGTGCCACTTTCTGTACATCGATATAAGCGTGGGTTTTAACCTCTCCACTTAACACAACCAGACCTGTTGTTACAAGTGTTTCGCATGCAACCTTCGAATTTGGATCCTGTTTTAAAAATTCATCTAACAAAGCATCACTGATCTGATCTGCAATTTTATCGGGATGTCCTTCCGACACCGATTCTGATGTGAATAAATAACTCATAATTTTATTTAGTTTTTGATAAAAGACTTCAAATTTATTCCTTTTTTTAATTCCGGCAAATGTTACTTCTTCCTGGTTAATTCCCTAAAGGCCTCTTCCAGTGTCTCTTCCTTTTTTTGAAGCGTCAGCAATGAAAGCCGGTTTTCGGAGGCAAAGTGAAATAATTCTTCACGCAAATCATTATCCGATCTTCCTTCAACTAAAAATTCCCGCTCACCTAGCATTTTAACCTGTGTAACCGATTTAATCCTTTTCAAGATATCTTTATCAACCTTTATACTAAATTCAAGATAAATGGTTTGTGTTTCACCCCTGTTTTCTTTCATAATTGAACGTGAAGTACCATCTGCAACTATTTTTCCTTCATTAATAACAATAACTCTGTCACATATCGCTTCCACCTCCTGTAATATATGGGTTGAGAGAAGTACGGTTTTTTCCTTTGACAGGTTTGATATAAGATTCCGGATTTCAACGATCTGATTGGGATCCAGACCAGTTGTAGGCTCATCAAGTATCAGTACCTGAGGATTATGTATAATAGCCTGAGCAAGTCCTACACGTTGCCGGTAGCCTTTCGAAAGCTGGCCTATTTTTTTATGCATTTCACGCGTAAGACCCGTTAATTCAATAACTTCATTAATACGTTGAATCCTATTGGCCGATTTGTTGTAAAAACTATCTATATACCCCAGATATTCCCTCACGTATAAGTCGGGATGAAGCGGATTGTGCTCCGGAAGAAATCCAATGATTCTCTTTATGGCAAGAATATCTTCCTCAATATTAACTCCTGAAACTTCAATACGACCTTCATCTTTTGAGAGAATCCCGCAAATACATTTCATTGTGGTCGATTTGCCTGATCCGTTTGGGCCTACGAAGCCTGCAACTTCTCCATTATTTATGGTAAACGATACATTATCAACAGCTTTTTGCTTTCCGAATGATTTTGAAAGTGATTCAACTTTTAATGACATGTGATGCTTTTTTATGTAAGAACTGTAAAAATCACGTTTTTATGATTGCTAATAAAATTAGTTTAATGATATGAAAAAAAAAATATGTCCATTATCGTACATGGTATGTATATAAACCGATCAATATAAACTCTGATTACCATTAAATTTTTTACATATAATTCTGACATATAATGCTTTACATTTTTTGGCACATTTAATGAGCATATCGCGTCAAAACCAAAACCATGAAAACCAAAATCAGGTTGAATATGAAAACAAAGATTGTAACGGCGCTTATTTTAATTTCAGTTGTTTTTTCCGGAATCGTTGGGGCAACAGCACCAAAAAGCAACACAACAATTAGTGAGGACAGTTATTACAATCAGGCAGATTTTGGAATTAAATCCTGGATGGTCGATCTTTCAACATGGGTTAGTAAAAGTGAGACGAATATTACAGAAGTAGAGAATGCATTATCGGTTGAGCAATGGATGTTAAGGCCTGATCAGCAATCCTGGGGAAATTCCACAAGTGAAGGATCAATTCAACTTGAAAAATGGATGATTGACGTTCGGCATTTTGACTGGAGTAATAACCAGGTCGAACCGGAATTTGAAATGGAAAGCTGGATGTTCGATTTAACTTCATGGGCAACAAGTTAGGCGCGTAAGTGAAGATTTACGTAGTTAGTAAATTGAGGCTGTAATTTCTTTGCAGCCTCTTTTTATTTTATACTAAAAATTTCACCTGCTACGTAAGTTAAGTTGAAAATTGATACCTCAGAAAACATATTGTATCTTTATATAAAATATAACTCGTGTGATCTTTATTTTCAAATTAAAACCTTATAAACTATGAAATTGTATTTACTTATCCCTCTAAGCATCATCCTTATAAAAAATACGAATTGTCCTGCACAGGAAATAAAACCTATTGAGACAGTTGAAAAAATAAAAGTATCCAGCGGAATATTCTTGGAGATAGAGCGTTCACAGGATTATACCCTTGATATAAAATCGCCCGACCTGAATATAAATTGTTTGATAAACACTATTGAAGATGGTATATTGACACTAAAATTAACTAGCAGTATCAATTGCAGCGGGAAAGTAACTGCAAAGCTCCGCTGCCCTTCTATTATAAAGGAGATAGAAGTAATGGGTAATGCAGAAGTATCGACATATAATGTTCTTAAAACTGATACCTTAAAAATTATCCTGCGTAGCGGAGGAAAGGCTTATCTCGACCTGGATGTGGATTATCTTGATGTACTTTTAACTGAAGGCAGTTTACTTACTGCTGATGGTTATGCCAATACCCAAATTGTCAGTGTTAATACTAATGCCACTTATTCAGCCTTTGAACTGGAGGGAAATTTTGTAGATATCCAGGCCTCTTTTGGCGGAAAAGGTAAGGTTTGCGCCACGAAAAAACTTAAAGCCGAATCAAAAATAGGAGGTTACATCAGCTATTCGTGCGAACCTGCCATTGTTGAAATTGAGAAGAAAGGAAACGGAATTGTCGAAAAATTGGCTGAGTAGTTAAATAATTCCCATTCGCTGAAGAAAAATTTCAGCAATCAGCATATCCCGCTGGGAGGTGATTTTTATATTCTCTTCATTACCTTCCGTGAGATAAATTTTATATCCTGCTTTTTCGATAACGCTGGCATCATCCGTAAAAGATTCTTCAAAAGGCAAATTATAGGCATCGAGAAGAATATCTGAATTAAATACCTGGGGTGTCTGAACCAGACGAAACAATGTACGTTCAACTGAGACGGAATCTTCTCCTTCAACCTGCCGAATTGATTCTGATACAGGTACAACCGGAACTGCTGTCCCATTTTTTTCAGCCAATTCATAACAGCGATTTATAGTTCCGGTACTTACCAGCGGCCGAACACCATCATGTATTGCAACTATTGATGAAGAGGGCAGATCCTGTAATCCGTTTTTGACAGAATAATATCTTGTTTCTCCACCGGAAAATATTTTATGAGGCAGCGTAAAGTTATAATCTTTACATAGCTTATTCCAGTTCTCGATTTCGGAATCAGGAAGAACTACCCGTAATTCGCATGAAGTATCAACAGCATAAAACCGGTTCATGGTATGCATAAGGACCGGTAAACCATTAAGTGCAAGAAATTGTTTCAGTATTTCCGACTGCATCCGGGTTCCTAAGCCACCGGCAACGATAACAGCAACTTTTTTCATATCAATGACTTATTTTATTTATTATCATATATGAAAAATGAAATATTACAATGCATAAGAAATTTTACAGAAAATGAGTATTATTTCAAATATAATAAATTGCCGGGTAAGGTTCTTACATTCAATTGAAGTACTTTTATTCTGTTAAAAAATAATTCACTGTGTTCGAAAAATCATTCCATTTCCTTAACCAACTGAAAGAGAACAATAACAGGGAGTGGTATCATAACAATAAGAAATTGTTCCAGGACGCAAAGCAGGAGTTTGAAAGCTTTACAGAAATTCTGCTTCATGAAGTATCGCAGTTTGACAATAGCATTGCAGGTCTTCAACCTAAAGATTGCATATTCAGGATATTTCGCGATGTGCGTTTCTCTGTGGATAAATCGCCGTATAAAACAAATTTCGGAGCCTTTTTGACTCCCGGCGGACGTAAGGCAATGAATGCGGGATATTATCTGCATATTGAACCTGGTGCCAGTTTAATTGCCTCAGGAATTTATCAACCACCAACACCGGTATTAAATGCAATACGTGGAGATATCTATACATTTACCGAAGAATTTAAAAACATTATTCAGGAAGATCATCTTAGGAAACTATTCGGAGATATAACCGGAGAAAAATTAAAATCTCCTCCCAGGGGATTCCCGAAGGATTTTGACGATATAGAACTTTTAAAATTTAAAAATTACGGGCTTATTAGAATGGAAAACGACAGAGAGATGATGAAGACTGATATTCTCCAGAAAATAATAACCTGCTTCAAAGTATCTTCCCCTTTTGTTAAGTTCCTTAACGAAGCGATAAAAAACACAATCACGTAAGAGACTCCAAATTAATCGATTACTTTTCGAAGGGCAGTAATAAGTTCAGCTATAGTAAAAGGTTTAATTACATGCCCGGAACACCCTGCCGCATAACAATTTTCTATTTCATTATCAAGGGCATAAGCTGTTTGCGCAATAATAGGTATGTCGGGGCGTATTTTTTTTATATTTCGCGAAACTTCCAAACCGTCCATTGACGGAAGATTAATATCCATTAACACAGCATCAAAGTTTACACCACTTTTTATCAGGTCGATGGCCTTGGCGCCCAAATCTGCCCATGTTGTCAAAGCCTGGTAAGTTTCTAAAATATCCCGGATGAGAAACCAGTTAGTTTCCTCATCTTCAACTACCAATATGCTTTTCCCTTTAAGAAATGTATCCATAAAACCTGTCAATTTTTACTTTCATTGACAAGCGATAAGTAAGTTAAAAATTTTTACTTTTGCAACTCTTTCCATGCTAAAGCTGAAGCACCTAATATTGCAGCGTTAGTCTCCTGAAGATTTGAGACCAATAACTTTATTTTTCCCCTGTAGATAGGAAATAGGTTTTCTTCCATATACTGTTTTGTTGGCTCAATAAGAATATCACCGGCTTTTGCCAATCCTCCGAACAAAAATATTGCTTCCGGACTTGTACAGGCAACTGCATCGGCTAATTTAACACCTAATATTCTTCCTGTGATCTCAAAAGCTTCTAACGCTATTTCATCACCTTTTTTGGCTGCTTCCGAGATCATTATTGATGTTAAATCTTCATAGCTGTAATTGCGAAGTTCACTCTCCATGATCTGTTCTGATAATAATTTAAAGACTGTTCGTTTTATTCCTGTGGCTGAAACATAGGTTTCAAGACACCCACGCTTACCACAGCGACACGCCCTTCCCCGATGTTTTACATTCATATGGCCTAATTCACCGGCAAAGCCATCATGCCCATATACCAAATCCCCATTCACCACAATACCGCTACCAAGACCTGTCCCCAGGGTAATTACGATAAAGTCTTTCATCCCCTTGGCACCACCGTATATCATCTCGCCCAATGCAGCAGCATTCGCATCGTTTGTGAGAACAACCGGAATCCCTGGATAATGGGTTTTTATTTTTTCTACAAACGGAATGGTACCTTTCCAGTTCAGATTCGGGGCATCTTCAATTGTTCCCCTGCAGTAATTACCATTTGGCGCCCCAATTCCCAATCCCTTAATTACAATTGATTCATTAATGGATGAAATCGTTTCTTCAATTTCAGTTTGAAGGTTTTCCAGGTAAACATCAAAATCGGAATATTTGTCGGTGTTGGTAAAATTTTCCTTTAAACAATGCCCATCTGTGTCAATAATGCCATATTTCGTAAAAGTGCCCCCAATATCAATACCAATAACAACTTCCCTCATTATCACTAGATTTTAATTGTTTTTTAGTGGCACAAAATTAATATAATCACAGGAAATTAAAGAATTGATATCCTGTACTGATGAAAAAAGAGTGAAAGAAGATTTATTTCTTATTTCATTTCTTTCAGGTACTTTCGCTGGAAGATAAAAATAGAGGCAACTCCAATCGAAATTGCCGAATCAGCAATGTTAAATATAGGACGGAAAAAAATAAATTTTTGTCCTCCCCATATTGGAAACCAATCGGGATAAGTACTTTCAAATATCGGAAAATATAGCATATCCACTACCCTGCCACTAAGTAATGGAGCATAGCCTCCTCCATGCGGAAATATTTTTGCTGTTTCAAAATACGTGCTTTCGCTGAAAATAACCCCATAAAAAAGCGAATCGATAATGTTGCCCAATGCACCGGCAAAAATCATGGCTATGCAAATTACAAAACCGGCTGATGCCTTCTTAAGTATAAGTGACCGGAGATATAACCCTATAAGAGTAGCAGCAATAATGCGGAAAATAGTCAATGCTGGTTTGCCGATTTTCCCGGGAATATCAATCCCAAAGGCCATTCCCGGATTTTCAATAAAACGGATCAGAAACCAGTTCCCAATAACAGGTTGGGTTGCCCCAAGAGGCATGGTAGTTTTAACATAAAATTTCAGAACCTGATCGATTATCAATATCAGGAATACAACCAACAAAGCTTTACGGGTTAAATTCATTCGGAATAGTATTATCAATTGGAATAGTAATGAAAATAAAAAATGATCGGAGCAAACTCCAATCATTGAAGTATCTATTACCTTTCATACAATAACTTATTTCTGTTTTTGTTTGGCATCGATAGAAAGGGTTGCATGAGGCACTGCACGCAAACGTTCTTTCGAAATTAACTTTCCCGTTTCCCGGCAAATGCCATAAGTCTTGTTCTCGATCCGCACAAGGGCTGCCTGTAAGTGCTGTATAAATTTTTGTTGACGCTGAGCCAATTTTCCGGATTCTTCTTTTGAAAGCGTTGCTGCTCCTTCTTCAAGAACTTTAAATGTTGGTGAAGTATCCTGTGTATCATTACTTTCACTTTGAGTAATTGCGCTTTTAAGTAAATCGTAATCCTTTTTGGCCTTATCGAGCTTGTCCAGAATTATTTGTTTAAATTCATTAAGCTCTTCATCAGAATATCTTGTCTTCTCAGCCATAGTTCAATGATTTAGTCTATTTAAAAAGTATAATATATCAAATATAGTTTATTATTAAATTAATTCTTCTTAACCATTATAAATGTTTTAATGGTATCGTCAAGAATCACTTCAACAGCTTGATCCTTAGGAAGTTCATCAACAAGTTCGAGCGAACTGGCAAGCGTTTGCATGCCGATGTACTTTCCATAATTCTTTACAGCAGGCAGAATATCATTTTGTTTTACGATAATCACCTGAATTTTGTCGGTAACATCCAGTCCGATCTCTTTCCGCAAGTTCTGAATCCGATTTACGAATTCGCGTGCTATACCTTCCTGCCTTAATTCGTCGGTCAATGTTATATCGAGAGCTACTGTAAGCCGCCCTTCATTCGCGACAAGCCATCCGGGTATGTCTTCAGAAATAATTTCAACATCGTCGAGTGAAAGCTGTACTTCCTGACCGTCAATAATAAGCAGATAGTTACCCTGAGATTCAAATTCAGAAATGTTCTCTTGCTTGAAACCTGCAATTGCTGTCGATATCGGTTTCATCAGCTTCCCAAAGCGAGGACCCAGAGTCTTAAAGTTAGGTTTTATCTTTTTCAATAATATATCGGAAGTGTCGGTAAGAAACTCTATTTCCTTGACATTGACTTCAGATAAAATAAGCGACGAAACAGCTTTAATCTGTTTCTCGAATTTACTGTCGAGAACGGGAATCATTATTTTACTCAATGGCTGTCGCACTTTAATATTAACTTTTCGTCGCAAACCAAGTATCATGGAAGAAATATTCTGTGCAATTTCCATACGTTGCTCCAGATCCTTATCGATATAGGCTTTGTTATATTCCGGAAAATCTATAAGATGTACCGAGTCAATAACATAATTTTTGCTTCGATTGTTTAAATCGCAGAAAATTTTATCGCAATAAAAAGGTGCAATGGGCGATGCTAGTATGGCAATGGTTTCCAGACAGGTGTAAAGGGTCTGGTATGCCGATATTTTATCCTGATCGAATTCACCTCCCCAATATCTTTTTCTGTTCAGTCGAACATACCAGTTACTGAGATTCTCAATAACGAAATCCTGAATAGCACGACCTGCTTTGGTAGGTTCGTAATTTTCGTAGTATTCACCCACATCTTTTATCAATGTGTTAAGCAGTGATATAATCCACCGGTCAATTTCGGGACGATCTTTAACCGCAATTTCAGGTTGTGAATGATCATAGTTATCAACATTGGCATACAGGGCAAAGAATGAATAGGTATTGTACAATGTCCCAAAAAATTTGCGTCGAACCTCTTCTACTCCATCGATATCGAATTTCAGGTTATCCCAGGGCTGGGAATTCGTAATCATATACCAGCGTAACGGATCGGAACCAAATTTATCGATGGTTTCAAAAGGATCGATTGCATTGCCCAGTCGCTTAGACATTTTATTACCATTCTTATCGAGAACCAGTCCGTTGCTGATAATATTCTTGAAAGCAACAGAATCGAATATCATGCCTGCTATAGCGTGAAGCGTAAAAAACCATCCACGTGTCTGATCTACGCCTTCCGCAATAAAATCAGCCGGATAGATCGATTTGAACTGCTCATCCTTCATATTAAAAGGATAATGTACCTGAGCATAGGGCATAGCTCCTGAATCGAACCACACATCGATCAGGTCGGCCTCACGAAACATTTTATGGCCCGAATCGGAAACTAGGATAACTTCGTCGACAAAGGGTCGGTGTAAGTCGAACTGATTATAGTTTTCACTGGTAAAATCATTCTCACGATACGCCCCCAAAGGATTTTCCGGCATGAACCCAGCCTTAACCGCCTTATCGATCTCCTTCTTTAATTCGGATACCGAACCAATGCATTTCTGTTCCGATTTATCTTCCGATATCCAAATAGGTAAGGGAGTGCCCCAGAAACGAGAGCGTGAGAGATTCCAGTCGACAAGATTTTCAAGCCATTTGCCAAAGCGTCCTGTACCAGTTGATTCGGGTTTCCAATTGATCGTATTGTTTAACGCTATAAGACGGTCTTTCAGGGCCGTGGTCCTGATAAACCACGAATCGAGCGGATAGTATAAAACAGGCTTATCGGTACGCCAGCAGTGGGGATAGTTATGAACGTGTTTTTCAATACGAAAATTCTTACCCGTTTTTTTTAACATCACGACAATATCAATATCAACGGTAGGATCGTCAGGCGATAAACTCTCGTCATACTCATTCTTAACATATCTTCCGGCATACTCCTCATATGATTTTCTGTCGACATACCTGGCAACAAACTCGCTGTTGATATCCTTAATCCTGTAAAAACGCCCTTTTTTGTCAACTAGTGGAGCATTGTTCCCGTTGTTATCAAGAATTGTCAGGGCTGCCACTCCGTTCTGCTGTGCAACGCGCAGGTCGTCGGCACCAAAGGTAGGTGCAATATGTACAATACCTGTTCCATCCTCGGTGGTTACAAAATCGCCTAAAAGAACTTCGAAAGCTTTCCCTTCGGGCTTTATCCACCCAATTAACTGTTCATACTGAATGCCCTTCAATTGCTTTCCTTTGTATGTCGCAAGTACTTTATAGGGAATGTTTTTGTCTCCTTCATGATACGCTTCAAGGGGAAGATCGGAAATGTCATGATCAAAATATACCGGCAGAAGATCGCTTGCAAGGATCACTGTAATCGGCTCGGAAGTATATGGATTAAATGTTCTGATTTTGCTGTACGAAATATTTTCACCAACTGCCAGGGCAGTATTCGAAGGTAAAGTCCAGGGAGTTGTTGTCCATGCCAGAAAAAACAAATCGGTATCCACTCCGTCAAAGAGCCGCTCGGAACGCTCGTTTCGTAATACTTTAAACTGCGCTACACAAGTCGTATCCTTAACATCGCGGTAACACCCCGGCTGATTAAGCTCATGTGAACTCAATCCTGTACCGGCAGCCGGTGAATAAGGTTGAATAGTATACCCCTCATAAAGCATGTCTCTTTTATAAAGCTCCTTAAGTAAATACCAGAGAGTTTCGATATACCGGTTATCGTAAGTGATGTAAGGGTGATCCATATCGATCCAGTAACCCATTTTACGCGTCAACTCTTCCCATTCGCGTGTATAACGCATTACCTCCTTCTTGCAGGTATTGTTATATTCCTTCACGCTAATTTTATTGCCAATATCTTCTTTGGTTATCTTAAGCATTGTTTCGACACTTAACTCAACAGGCAAACCATGTGTATCCCATCCGGCTTTTCGTTCGACAAGATATCCTTTAAGTGTCTTATAACGACAGAATATATCCTTGATTGTGCGCGACATTACATGATGAATGCCAGGTATCCCATTAGCAGAAGGAGGTCCCTCGTAAAAAATAAAAGCTTTGTTATGCTTGCGTATTGAAAGACTTTGTTTGAATACATCAAGCTTGTCCCACTGCTTCCGTATTTCATCATTGATCTTCGAAAGATCGAAAGGTTTATATTCCGGAAACTTTGTATTCATTGAAAGTTCACTTTTGGTATCCTGTTTGAAAATTGCACAAAGATAGATTTATGATCAGAAAAAAACAATTTTAATTTATGAAGTAAATCTAATGGGAATCAGGCTGTTCGTTAAATCAGATTTCAGCCTTTACGAAGCGTAAACGCAAAAGATGAACCTCTGTCCGGTTTGCTCTGAACATTAATGGTTTGATTATGCGCCTCAATGATATGTTTAACAATGGATAACCCGAGCCCGGTGCCTCCCATTTCGCGCGACCGGCTTTTATCGATTCTGTAGAAGCGTTCAAAAATACGTGGTAAATCCTTTTCTGATATTCCAATACCATTATCGGCAACCTCAACCACAATATTGTCATCCATATCAAGAAATTTAACTACGGTATGGCCTCCTGATCTTCCATATTTTATCGAATTCACAATCAGGTTGCTTAGAGCTTCCAGAATTCTTTTCCTGTCGGCATAGACATAAACAGGTTTATCGGAATTACGTGAAAGTTTGAGCTTTATATTTCGTTCATGCGCCAGTCTGTCCTGTTCTTCAAATATTTCCTCTACCAGTTTTACCATATCAAATCGTTGATATTCCAGATGAAGTTCGCCCGATTCGAGCCGGGAAATACTTTCAAGATCGTTTATAATTGAAATAAGGCGGTTCACACTTTTTTCGGCTTTTTCAAGGTATCGGCGATTAATATTCTCATCTTCGAGCCCTCCGTCAAGTAAAGTAAGAATATAACCCTGTATATTGAAAATTGGCGTTTTAAGTTCATGTGAAACATTGCCAAGAAATTCACGACGGTATTTTTCAAGCTGTTTGAGTTGTGAAATTTCGCGTGTTTTATTTCGCGCCCATTGCATAACATCGTCCTGAACATTCTGAATTATATCACGATCCTCAATATCGGTTTTAAGTTTTTCTTCTGCCTGACTCAGAGTAAATATGGTTTTATAAATAGGTTTTATCTTTTCTATAATAAAATTATTTAACGAATAAAAAACGATCAGATATACTGTAAAAAACATAACCAGTGCAATAAATAGCATTGAAATAATAAAACTCGTTTCCTGAAAAACCTGAACTACTAATCCTGCCGCAACAGTCGTAACTGATGCAACCAGTGCCAGCAATACAGCCAGTTGGCGTGGAGATGAATCTCTCATACCCTATTAATTTGGATCATAAAATTAATGAACTGATTGTTAAGAAATTGAGGATTAGTATTAATTCTTTACAAATTTATGCCCAGGCTTCATAACAAATTATCAGGTGTTTTAATGTAAAGAGCTTAAGAAAATCATATTTCCTTCATTTCCTCTGATGAATATTCAGTTTTTCAAAGACTGGTTTAACCCTGCTTTTTTAAAGGTTGCACTGTTTGGCCCGATCCCGCATTCATAAGTCCCCAGCAACTCTCCTTCCTTACTGTATCGTCTCAACAATCCAGGTTCGGTGAACGTTGGTGCAAGCATAAGAAAAAGTATATTGGTATTCGGATCAATATTGAAGCCATAAACATAATCCGGAATAATTTGAGTTCGTGTTACAGCGTCAGATTCAATTGCAAGATGATAAATACCCTGAAACGAATACCCTCCCCCGAAAAATAATTCACCCTCGTTACTGATTTCCAGGTGCCACGGATGCTGATTGTCGAACAATTCAATCTCTAAAACCGGTTCATCCGACTTGGTATCTATCTTATAGATTTTCGAAGGTGTCTCTTCGATTATAGGGTAAGGGTCTTCCGTATCATAGATAACTTTTCCATAACAAAGCGCCCAGATATTATCTTCATTATCAATGACCATATCATAAGGCGAATATTTCACACTTATATTTTTTTTCAGTTCGTAAGTTGCAACATCGATAACACTTATTACCGAGTCTGTCGCCCAGCCTCCTGTATTGACAACATATAATTTATTATTGACAATACACATCTTGTCAGGACCCATGCCGACAGGTATTGATTCAACAATACTATTGGTTTCCAGATTGATAATTTTTACTGTATTATCGCCCCAGCACGATACAAATGCCAGGTTGTTATAGGCTGCCAGATATCTCGGTGAAGACAGACCAGTTATGACTCCGTTTTCCTTAAAGGTCTCCCTGTCAGCTATTTCAATTTTATTCGAATTATTCACAACGATGTAGGCCTTCCCATTATGTATTGTAACAGATTGAATTACATCTCCTAATGAACGATAGTTAACGTTATAAAAGATATCATTATAAACGGAATCGGCATTGTAACTATAAAAACTGATTGATCCGTTGTTACTCTCAAACCCCCCTTCATTGGCAATAAATACTCCGTTTGAATATTCTCCGGAAGTTTCTTCTTTTCCGCATGAAAAGAATAGTGGAAATAAAAATAGTATTCCTAATACGATTTTAATTTGCAGATTTAGGTAGTAGTGTGACATGACTTTATATTATTTATTTAAATGAAAAATTAATTCCCAGTGCATAACTACGGGGAGGCTGAGCATACCCCTTTATAGCCTGATAGGATGAATTATACAGGTTCAATATTTTAAGGCAAATGCTTAAACAAGTGTTGTTACAATTCCAGTTATAGTTCAGAAAAAGGTCACCCAGAGTGTATGAATCAAGCGTATGATAAGTATCATAATACCTCTCTCCTGTAAAGCTCTGCAGGTACCTGATTTCGAATTTCCTTATTCTGTATCCTGCCGAAACTGAAGCTACATGCTCCGGAACATAAATTCTGGTGGTTCCTGATTGTTCCGGCATTCCCTCTCTCCAAATCAGGGCGCGTGTATATGAGTACATATATTGCAGATTCAGAGAAGAGTTAGTGAATTCGCGTTTTATGTAACCGCGAAATTCCAGACCCCGCGAGATTGATTCATTCACATTTTCGGGGATCCATTTCCCGTCTTCGCCGGGTAACCATATTATCAGATCGTGAACATTATTTCTGAAAATAGATATTTCGTGACTTACCTGTATTAATTCATTTCCCGTTTTGTACAAAATCCCGGCTTCATTATTCCATCCATACTCCGGAATTAATTCAGGATTACCCCTGGAATAAGCATCCTCACCCCAAAATAAGTCATCTAAGGCAGGCAATGCATAATGTTTTGCAGTAACAGTCTTTATATGAAATCCGGGTAAAAAGCAAATATCAGTTCCAATTGAAAATACCAGGGGTATGAATTTACCATCCACACTTTCTTTCCGGCTTTCTGCCGATAATAAAATCCTGTCCCCGATTAAGGAAAGATTATACCGGCCAAATAGTGAAAGACGGGCACGCGAAGTGTTCAAGGTATAATTGTTTGAAAAAGCATTTTCATAGGTATGGTTAATACCTATATTTATACTATGATATTTGCTGAACGAATAATTAGCTTCCAATTCATTAATCAATGAAAGTGACCGGTTCTTCGTATGTATTCCCAGGCTGGCAGGATCGTTATAGAAGATTTTATCTTCCAGTAATCCTGAGCGATATTTTATAAACCATTTATTCCCATAAGTCGCGTAATTAATCGTAAAGCGAACATTTTCATCCGTCTGTTCGGCGGTTCCTACTTCATAGTCTGAAGTTAGAGAAGGTATTTCTTTAAAATGATTTACATACCAAAAATCTGTTTCTATTATGGATTTTTTGGATATCCGAAACGCTAACTGTTGCAAAACGGAATATCTTCTGAAAGCCGCATGCTGAAGCGTATCGACTGGATTACTGTATTTTTCCTGATTTCTAAACTTAAAATCGTTTTCTGCAGTCTGGTAGCCAAATTTAATTCTTGAAGAGAATTTCCTGCCTGAATAACCAATAGAAACCAGATTATTATAACTTCCGAAACTTCCTGCTTCGCTGTTCAAATCAAAAAATAATCCATTTCCATTCAGCTTAAGACTATTAGAAAGCAATATTACTCCGCAGGCTGATCCACTTCCGTACATAGTAGATGAACCACCGGGTAAAATAGTTATATTATCAATAAATCCAGCCGGCAATGCTGAAAAATTCAATCCCCCGCTCATCGGATTTTTCAGACTGAAACCATTCCAGATAACCGCTGTATGTCGTGAACTTCCTCCCCGCACAGAGACACTTGCCATTCCTCCCGGACCATATGTTTTAACAGATATTGAATTTTCAATTTGCAACACATCGGCAAGCGATCCGGCACTAAAAATTTTCAAAGCCAATGTATCAATGGAATATACTTTTGTTCCAATGGAATAACAATTGAACTTCAGGCCCTTTATTACTACCTTATCCAGATTAATAACCGTATCGGCGATATCGGCCTTGCTGATCAATGCAGGTAAAAGAGCAAAGGCAATAACTATAAGCTTTTTTCGATACTTCATCACAAATGATTAAATGTGTAATCATTTGTAACTTTGGGTTAAGAAGTAGTAACAGATTGTTTTAAGGCAATCATTACTCAGCTTTTTTCCCGAAAGCTACATAATGTAAAATTGATGGCAGGTCTTCTGACTTACTCCCTTCAAAGCGCCTTCCCATACCACCCTGTTAATTCAGGGAACAAGCACAGTGGCAAGTGTGCCTCGAAGTTATGGAGCTCACAGCAGCGGGAACTGTTGCCGAATTTCCCTCGAAAATACGGGAGCACGGCATTCCCTTTTAAGCTATTCTTCCGAAAGGAAGATTCGCACCATTCTGATTACAAGTATACATGAAATAATTGATACCTCAAAATAATTTTATAAGCAGCTGCCATGGTTACTTTAATCATCATATTTTGCAGAAAATAGTATTTTTGACAGACTGAACAGCAAAGAACAGATCCATTTATTATGTATATGCCCGATCGGATAAAACAAATTAAACGTGCATCATGGGTAGCCATCGGAGGTAATGCTTTTCTGGCTGTTTTAAAAATTTCAGCCGGATTTTTTGCCGGAAGTCTGTCAGTTGTTGCCGATGGTTTCGATTCAGGCGGCGATGTTCTTATATCGATTATTACTCTTAGCATTGCCTATTTGCTTGCAAAGCCACCCAACCTGAAATTCCCTTATGGTTATGCTAAAGCAGAAGCTAATGCAACAGTTGTTGTTTCATTCATAATATTCTTTGCCGGAGCCCAACTGGCCATATCATCCATAAAACGGATTATGGCCGGTTCTGTGATTGATATTCCTGATACGGCTGCAATCATCGCTATTATAACCTCTATTATACTTAAGCTCTTACTGGGATGGTACCAGAGCAGGATTGGCAGGAAAATAAACAGCAGTATGCTCGTTGCCAATGCAAAGAATATGCAAAGCGATGTATTGATTTCATTTTCGGTATTAGTTGGCCTGATACTCACCTTCATTTTTAAAATTCCCGTAATCGATTCAATAGTAGCCCTGTTGGTCAGTTTATGGGTTATATGGATTTCAATCAGAATTTTTATCGAAGCCAATCTGGAGTTGATGGATGGAAATATTGAAAAGGATATTTACGAACAAGTTTTCCAGATAGTAGAGGGCATACATGAAGCACGAAATCCGCATCGTATGCGAATACGACGGGCAGGCAATAAATTGATGATCAATATCGATATTGAACTTGACGGAGAAATGTCGTTATTGAAAGCCCATGAGATATCGCACATCATCGAGAAAAAAATAAAAGAGGAACTTGAGTATGAAGTTTTTGATGTTATTATTCATGTTGAGCCCATTGGCGATGAAACACAAGAAGAAAAGTTGGGAATTTCAAAGGATGTGCTGGAGAAAAAACAGGATCGCAAATCACGGTGAAAAAATAAACCTGAATTCAACTTCAAATATTTCTGCCGAAATTATATCCGGAGATTCATCTTACCGCAAAAATGCATCCATAAGTTCCAGTAATTCGGAGGGATTAAAAGGTTTCGCAATATAACCGTCACAACCTGCCTCAAGACTTTTCTCTTTCTCACGGGCATTGGTATAAGCAGTTTGGGCTATTACCGGTAGATTCGGACGTATTTTTTTGATTTTTCTTGTAGCATTGTAGCCGTCCATCTTAGGCATCATCAGGTCCATCAGGACAACTGAAATCGATGGATTTTCTTCAACAAGTTTCACTGCCTTTTCTCCGCTCCGTGCCTCAAGAACAGAAGCCCCGGTGCGTTTTAAAATCTCTGTCAGGTATATTATATTATTATATTCATCTTCAACTATAAGAACCGTTTTCTTACGCCAGTCGCTATGATTAAAAGCAACTGCTTTTACAGTATTCTTTTTCTTTACTTTTAAAGGTTTGACTTCGGTTATATCAAAATAGGGCAATGTAAAATAGAAGGTCGACCCTTCGTCAGGTTTGCTGTTAAACCAGATTTCGCCTCCCATGAGATGTATAAGCTCTTTCGAGATATAAAGTCCCAAACCAGCTCCCCTGTATAATTTCGTAGGATTATCTTCAATTTTGTTGAACCACTCAAAGATAAAGTCCGATTTCTCCGGTGAAATTCCTATTCCGGTATCCTCAACATAAAACTGGAGCATGGAAGGTTCACTATCGTAATCAGAATCATCAAGAGGGACATAGCCAAAACGGAGATATCCTTTATCGGTATAGT
>CAYUAV010000001.1:0-304 GCA_964442665.1 uncultured Bacteroidales bacterium | reverse complement strand
GTTCAACAGAATCAATTCCCAGTTCTTTATGTTCACGGGTAACTTCTCTAAATATTTCCTGCAGTACCTGATCAACTGCGAATTTATTTTTAACAATTACCATCTGATCAGCCTGAATGGTGGACATGTCGAGGATATCATCAATGAGATGTAACAGCATTTGACAATTCTTAAAAAATATTGTATTTTCCATAAGAATATTCATGTAATTTTAAATGTAAAGAGGAATTACCGGAAAAGGTTTGAACAATTTAATGGGGGTTAAGTCCCATGCTGAAGTGTTTCAAATTCCTTTTTCTGAATT